>JAYVXQ010000200.1:0-16869 GCA_043785025.1 Acetobacteraceae bacterium | reverse complement strand
CGCGGTGTCAGCGCGGGACTGAAGGGCGCGGGGATGAAGATCTCGCTTTCCTGGTGCGTGACGAACTCGCGGATCGGTGGCGGCCAGCCGGCTTCCTTGGACGCGGCGGCGCGCACGGCGGTGCGCTGTTCGAAACTATCGTAAGCCCAGACGTGGATGATTTGATTGAGCGGCCCGACCTCGGTATGCCAAAAGGCGGCGAGTTTGGAATGTTTCTCGCGCAGCGGTAAAGCCTCGCCGAAGCGTTTCTCGACCTCGGCCAGGGTGCCGGGTTGCAAGGTGTAAGTTCGCATTTCGATGATCATGGGACGTCCTCCGGTTATTGGGCGCCGGTAGGATAGAGCGGTTCCGCTCCGGGTCAAAACCGCCTGGATCGTTTCGATCGCAAGGTAGCGGACTTAAAACGTGATGGAACCAGATGATGAAATTCGTTGAAAAAGTAAATTGCCCACTTGCGTGTGTTGAAGGCGACCTGGTAAGACTTTCACCGTGACGGGTTCATCTCCGAACCCGGATTATAAAACTCACTGGGCGGCGCTGGCGAAAAGATCGGCGCGGCACGGGCTTAAAATGGAACGGGTTGTCACGAACGATTAAGGGTTGAACAGGACGGCCGCCGGGATCGTTGAACGTTTCCGGATTGGCCGAGGGGGCTTGGGGGCTTCATGCGAACAATCGACGGTCAGGTCGACGCCGTGGTACCGTGCGCGAAATCGGAGCCGTCCATGACGGCGGCGCGTCAGCGGGATTTGTTGCAAATCGCGCATGAATCGCTCGACCCACACGCGCGCCGTATGGCCAAACAGGTATTATTCGATCATCACGCGCCTCTGGTCGCGACCATCGTCGGACGGCGCCGCCGGCCCGGATTGACCCGGCGGGCCCTGATGGACGCCGGCGAGGCGGGATTGCGCGACGCGATCGACGCCTGTCACGTCAGCGATTCCTCGGGGCGCGATGTCTCCCCTGGGTTCGCGGAATCCGCCATCGCATCGATCGTCCGCCACGTCGATCAGGCCGTGGCGATGGAGGCGCGGCGCTTCGCCGGCGTGGCGGTGCTCGCGCATCGGCAATTGCTGCGCATGGGCCCGAAACTTCTGAAAGACGCCCAACGCGACTGCGCCCGTGAAGGCGTACGGGCGACCGACACCGAATTATTCGGGCGGGTCAGCCGCCGCGTCGGATTGCCGTTCGCGACCGTCGCCGCGCTGCTGCGTCTGGGCTTTAGCGACGCGCAGCCGTCCGTTTCAATGGAAACCAGCAATGTTTCGCGGCTGGATCACGTGCGCGCCCGCCGCCGCCTGATTGTATTGGCTGAAACCATTTTGGGTTTTCGGGAACGATTGGTTTATTTCGCCCGCTGTCTGGCGAGCCCAGGCGCGGAGGTCGGGACGGACCGGTTGAGCCGGCGCCTGGGGGTCCCCGCCGCCCGTGTCCTGTCGATCGAGGCCAGCGCGCGGCGCAAAATCGCCACCGCGGGATGGGTCGAGGGATTGACCGGTCCCGCATGGGCTGACGCGCCAGCGGGTAAACCCGTTCTTGGACGGCGTGGCGGGGTTCAGATCTTCACGCGCGACTGATTTCGCAGCGCGACCCGACCGTCCGCGTTCCACCCCGCCATCAGAGGCAGGGTTTCCCGCAGCATAATGACGATGGCTTTGACCGCCGCCTCGGTTGGGCCCGCCGCTTCACTGGCCGTTTGCAGGGCATAGGCGGCGTTGCCAAGCCGCACGAGGCCCAGATTGCGGGCGGCGCCCGCCAGCGCATGGGCTTCCCGGCGCAAGGTTGAAATCGCGCCCTCCGCCATCGCGCGCTCGATCGCGGCGACCCGGAGCGGCCCTTCCTCCATGAAAATCTGGGTGACCTCACTGATGCCGTCGGCGCCGATTTCCTCGGTCAGCTCGGTGAGAAATGCCTCGTCGAGCAGCGCATCCTGGACTTCGGCCGGTTCAAAATAAGGCGCGGCCGGTGCCGGAATGGTGGTCAGCGCGCGGACCATACGGCCGTCGGGCTGATCGCGATCGTGCTCGGCCGCGCCCGGGTCCCAGTCCGCGATCGTCTCCCGCTGAATGACCGGATGTGTGTCAGCCCAGACGGTGAACCGCGCGGCGTTGGTCTCCGAGGTTGCGACGCCGGGCGGTACTTCGGCGGCATGAGGGTTCATCAGCGGCATCGTCCGTTCGGGCGCGGCCAAACTCCGCGCGTCGCCGTCCGCATGCATCCCCGCGATCAGCGCCGCCTTCATCGCCATCAGACGGTGAACGTGATGCGCATGAAGGGCACCGAACAGCGCGATGACCACCAGGCCCGCTGGCACCCATCGCAAGTCCTCGAACCGCGGGTCGTCAAACCAGGTCTCTCCCGCGACCAGCGCGGCGAACACAACAGCACAGAGTGTCGCGGCCGCCAGAAACGCGGTCCGGGACGGCCAACGCGACGCCGGATCGGTCAAGCGGGCACCGTGGCGAAACGGGACAGCCAGGTGATCAGCTCGCCCTCGGGCATCGCGCGTCCGAAATACCATCCCTGACCGACGTCGCAGGAGATATCACGCAGCCGGTCGGCGACCGCGGAGGTTTCGATGCCCTCGGCGACCACGCGCAAGCCCAATTCCCGCGCCATGGACACGGTTGCGCGGACGATCTTCCACGCCTCGGGATCGGTATCGCAATGGGAGATGAAGGAGCGGTCGATTTTCAGTTCGGAAAACGGCAGGCGCAGCAGAGTCAGCAAAGACGAATGTCCGGTGCCGAAATCGTCGAGGGAAATCTCGATGCCTTTGATGCGCAGGCGGGTCAGGACCTCGGCGGCGATCAACGGGTTGGCGATGACGGTGCTTTCCGTGATCTCGGCGATCAGCGCGCCGGGCCCGAGGCCGGTTTCGATCAGCAGACGCTCGATCTCGTCAGGCAACGCCGGATCGGCGAGCACGAGGGGGGAGAGGTTCACCGCCACCCGGCAATCCGGATACGCGGTGCGCCAACGGCGGCAGGCTTCCAGCGAGCCGCGCATGATACGGAATGTCAGCGGCGTGATCTGTCCACTTTGTTCCGCCAAAGGGATGAAGATATCGGGCGGCATGCGCATCCCCGCGGGCATCGGCCAGCGCGCCAAAGCTTCGACCCCGACGGTCTTGCCGCCGCACAGGGATACTTTGGGCTGATAATGCGGCGTGATGATCCCCGCCTGGATTGCCGCCGCCAGCTCATGGGTACTCGGCAGATGACCGTCGGGCTCCACCTGAGCGATTTTCCGCGCCGGGGCGTCCCGCAACAGCGCCCGCAGCGCGCTGGGGGAGGCGGGTTTTTGCAGGGTCCCGGCGACCCGCAGCCCCATGTTTTCCGCCAAACGCACGCTGGCGTTGCGCACGCGTTCATCGAGGCGGGAGATGAAAATCAGCACGGGATCGCAATCCGCGCCGCGCAACGCCTGCAACAGGCTGATCCCCTCGGTCTCGCCCAATGACAGATCGAGCACGACGGCGTCATAGCGGTTGGCGGCAAGTAAAAGGGTCGCATCGGTGAGGTTTTCCGCCTCATCCACCGCGTAACCCAGGGGCGTGACGGCGCGCACCAGGATCATCCGCTGGATCCGTTCATCGTCGACGACCAGCAGACGTCCTGAGATGGGTGTGACCTGATCCACGCGAAATCCTCGAAGCCAGTTCGGCTGAACGAGGCGCATTGCACCACGGAAAGATGAACAACCGATGAATCGGTTTGGCGATTATGCGTAAACCGGCGAAAGCGAGGCGATATTTTCCATAAGCGCCGTTTGAAAAAGTGGCGTTGGGCCGCGAAATCGCTTACGGACCGATCATCGAACGGACCTCGCCGGACAGATGTCTCACTCGTGGCTGCCTCAGGATCCTCAAGGCTATTACGCGCGGCTGGGGGTGGCTCCGGATTGCCGGTCCGAGGCGATCACGCTGGCGTATCGGCGCGCGGCCCGGATCGTGCACCCGGATGTGCCGGGAACCGGGGATGCCGCCGCGTTCGTCGCCTTGAAACAGGCTTATGATGTCCTGAGCCGGGCGGAAACGCGGTCCGCCTATGATCGCGCCCGCCTCGTGGCCTCGCCCCCGAAACGCCCAGTACGTCCGGTTCGGGATGAAGCGGATGATGATTCGGCGGGCGATCGCTTCGATTATGCGTCGTGGGAGATCGATGCGCCGCCTTTTCTTCCCATGGCCGGGGCGGCGGCGCGGCATCCGCGTTGGCGGGATCTGCCGCTCACGGTCTGGATTGCGATCGCGGCGGTGCTGCTTGTGGGCGGGGTCGAGGTCGGTTGGCGCCTTGCCGCCGCGCCAGGGACCCCGGCGCGAACCGAAAAACCGGGCGCGATCCCGGCGACCGCGCGCGATGTGCCGCCGCCAAGCCTGACCGATCCCGCGCCCGCGACATTCGGCGCGGCTCCGGTGCGGTTGGCGGGGGTGCCGACCTATTATGTCCTGCCCGCCGCTGTCCCGGCGACCTTATGGCGCGTGGATCCGGCGCGGCATGGGCTGGTGCCTTGGGGGCAACTGCCGCCGTTCAGCGCGGTGCAGGGGCTGCGAATCGTTCCGCAAAACGGCATGGTCGAGGTGAAAGTCACCGATTCCATCAATGGTTTCATCGAATCGGGACGGCTGACCCCCGGCAGCGCCGCCGCCGCCGCGCGGGCCTGGTGCACCTTCCACGCGGGAATGTCGCCCGAAAACGGCGAGTTGCTAACCCGCTCGGGCGAGGGGGGCGGCAGTGTGGCGATCGAGAACCGCTCACCCCAGCCCGCCGTGGTGAAATTGCGGGCGGAAGACGGAACCGTCTCCGCCAGCGTGTTCCTGGCTCCCGGCGGTCAGACGGTCGCCGCGGGGTTGCGCGAACATTCGGTGCGCGTGGAGTATGCGACCGGCGAGGTCTGGAGCCGTGCCTGCCACGGATTTTCAGCGGGTCAGCGGGCGCGGGTGCTTCCCGAGCCCGTGGTCGTGGGCGCGGCGCGGCGGATCGCGGTGCCGCCGGAGACAGGACCGGAGCCCGCGGAACTGGCGGATCCGGCGTTCGAACGGGAATGATCAGGAGCCAGCGCGGATGACCATCGTCTTGCAAGAATCGTTACGCGGTCTGTTTTACGCGCCGTTTTACGTGGCGCTGGCGCATGACGCCTTCACCCAACACGGCGTCGACGTCCGCTTCGTCAGCGCCCCATCTCCTGGGCGGGCGGCGATCGCCATTATGACGGGGGAGGCGGATGTCAGCTGGGGCGGGCCGATGCGGGTCATGCAAGCCTATCACCAGGACATCACATGCGATCTGGTCAGCTTCGCCGAGGTCGTGACGCGGGATCCGTTCTGCCTCGTCGGGCGCGCGACGCGGCCGGATTTTTCGGTCGCTGACCTCGTGAACACGCGGTTGGGCGCGGTCAGTGAGGTGCCAACCCCCTGGATGTGTTTGCAAGAGGATGTGCGCCGCGCGGGCGTCGATCCGGATCGGGTCGCGCGGGCGCCGGACGCGACGATGGCGGAAAACTGCGCCGCGCTGCTGGCGGGAACGCTGGACGTGGTTCAGGTGTTCGAGCCGTTCATTTCGACTCTGGTGAACCGCGACGGATGCCATGTTTGGTACGCGCAGGCGGATCGGGGTCCGACGACCTACACAACGTTTTACGCCCGCAAGCCGGTGCTGGCGGCGCGGCGGGATGAGATGACGCGGATGACGCGGGCGATTTACGCGACGCAACGATGGGTCGCGTCGGTATCGGGTGCTGAGATCGCGGCCGCGGTGTCGGGATATTTCCCCGATGTGACCATGGAATTGCTGACGGCGTCATGCGACCGGTATCTGGCGCTTGGCATTTGGGGGCGCGATCCGATCCTGCCGCGCGCGGGGTATGACCGGCTGCGGGACAGCCTGGTGTCCGGCGGCTTCGTCAATCCCGGCGCCCCGTTTGAGGTCGCGGTCGATAATTCCCTGGCGGAGGCGATTCTCGCGGAAACGCCGCCGATCGGCTAAACTCGTGGCGATGTCCGAGTCGCCCCTTGCTCGCCCGACCTTCGACGATGTGCCGCCGGCGCGGCGGCGGAATCTGGCGGCGGTTGGCGGCAAGGATACGGCGCCGGAACTGATGGTGCGGCGGCTGGCGCACCGGATGGGCTACCGGTTCCGGCTGCATCGGCGGGATCTGCCGGGAACGCCCGACATCGTGCTGCCGGGGCTATCGCGGATTATCGAGGTGCGCGGTTGTTTTTGGCATCGCCATCCCGATCCCGCGTGCCGCAACGCGGCTCTGCCCAAGGTCAGGGCGGATTGGTGGTCAGCGAAACTGGCGGGAAACGTGGCGCGCGATGCACGCAATGAGGGCGCGCTGCGGGACCTCGGGTGGTCCGTGCTGGTGATCTGGGAATGCCAAACGGGGGATGAGGCGATGCTGGCGGCGCGCTTGCGGGAGTTTTTGACGTGATCGATCCTGGATTGGCGCGGGGAAAGCCGTTTCGGGTGTTGGATCTGTTCGCGGGGGCCGGCGGGATCTCCCTGGGATTTCAGCGCGCCGGATTTCACATCGCCGCTTCGGTCGAGATCGATGCGCTGGCGGCGGCGACGCATGCGCGGAATTTTCATCATCCGGCGGTCGCGCGGGACATCACGCGGTTGGAGCCGGATGAACTCGATCTTGGTGAGATCGACGTGATGGTGGGGGGCCCGCCCTGCCAGGCCTATGCGCGGATCGGGCGGGCGAAGCTGCGCGAAATCGCCGATCATCCCGCCGCGTTCAAGGTCGATCCGCGCGGTAATTTATATTTGCGCTATTTGGCCTGGGTTGCCGCGCTGCGCCCGATGGCGCTGCTGATCGAGAACGTGCCGGATATCTTGCATTACGGACATCACAATGTCGCCGAGGAAATCGCCGAGGCGTTGGCGGATCTGGGCTTCGTCGCGCGCTACTCCCTGATCAACAGCGCGTTCCACGGCTGCCCGCAAATGCGCGACCGGGTGTTTTTGATCGCGTATCGATCGGATCTGGCCGTGCCCGTGCGGTTCCCCGCCGCGACGCGGTTCATGCGGCTGCCGCGGGGATACGCGGGCACGCGCAACGTGGCGCTGCGTCACGTGGGGCCGGCGTTCATGCCCGCCGATCCGGGCCATGAGGGTTTGCCGGGTCCGGTCACGGCGCGCGAGGCGATCGGCGATTTGCCGCCCATTCTGGGAGAGTCGGTCAGTCGCGGGACCCGCCGGTTCTCAACGCTGACACGCTATACCGACGGGCCGTTATCCGAGTACGCCGCGATGCTCCGCTCCTGGCCCGGATTTGAGGCGGCGGAGGGTGTCCGCGATCATGTCATCCGCGCCTTGCCGCGCGACGTGCCGATCTTCCGCGCGATGCGTCCGGGTGCCGAATATCCCGAGGCGCATGCGACCGCGATGGGACTCGCGGAGGAAGCCGCCGCGCGGGATGGAATCGACGCCGGGACAGCGGCGCACGCGCGGCTGATCGCGGCGATGGTGCCTCCCTATGACGTCGGGAAATTTCCCAACCGCTGGTGGAAGCTGGAGGCGGATGCGCCGGTGCGCACGCTAATGGCGCATATCGGCAAGGATACTTACAGCCATATTCATTATGATGGAGCGCAGGGCCGCACGATCTCGGTGCGGGAAGCCGCGCGGCTGCAAGGCTTTCCCGATGGATTCGTGTTCGAGGGCACGATGAACCCGGCGTTTCGCCAAATCGGCAACGCGGTGCCGCCACTCATGGCCGCGGCGATCGCGGCGGAGATGATGTCAGCGCTGCGGCTGGCATCGATGAAGCTGGCCGCCTGAGAGGAAGCGCATCCCAGGCGGCGGCGCGATCAGTAGGTACTCGTTTTAGCCGCCGGGGCTTTCTCCGCCGCCCCCGTCAGCATCCCGCGCATGCCTTCACCATTGGTTCGCCACCAGTCGTGCAACACCCGCACATCCCAACCGATACAGAAATGCTTCACACCCATTTCCAGATAGGGCGCGGCGCCCTTGATGTCGGCGAGCTCCACCCTGGGATGCAATCCCTTCGCCAGCGCCATCTCAATTGTCTTGCGTTCCGCCTTCACGACGTCGGGATGGCCACGCTGTCCGGTCAAGCCCAGACTCATGGAATAATCCGAGGAGCCGAATTGAACCATGTCGATGCCCTTGACTGACAGGATCGCATCCAGGTCTTCAACGCATTCGCGCTTTTCGACCATGACGGCGATGACGACCTCATTCAGCGCCTCCACATAAGCGGGGGAGCCTCCCTCCAGCACGGTGCCGACGTCGCGCCGCATGCCGACGCCCAAACGCCCGCCAGTGCCCAGAGTCTCCGCCCGTACCGCGGCGACGCAGGCCTCGGCGTCGGCGACACTCCGCAAATCCGCGAACAGGACGCTTTGGAAGCCCGAGCCGATGGCGCGCATGGCCTGATGAGTATACTGGGTTTGCTCAATCTTGATCATGCCGCCGAGGTTCTTCAGTTCCAGCGCGCGGCCCAGATTGTCCAGATCGTGCATGGTGAACGGCGCGTATTCGGCGGTAAACTCGACATAGTCGTAATTGCCGGCGTCGCCGATCAGCTCCACCAGCGTGGGCCACGAGGACAGCAAATGCGTGCCGATCGACGGCTTGTCCGCGTTCAGGAGCGCGCGCAGGTGATTTTTGCGCATGGAGGTGTTTTCCTTCCGGTTTTATGACGTGTGGCGCAGGATCGCGCGGTATCGGTTTGGGCGCAATAAGACGTGGAATCAGTGACACTTGAACGCCTCAAACGGTTCCCGACAGTCGAGGCAACGATGCAGGGCTTTACAGGCCGTGGCACCGAATGCGCTGATGCGTTCCGTGCGGATGGAGCGACAGCGCGGACAGATTAAATTCCGGTCAGAGAACAAACCGGCCGGCGCCGTCCCTGGCTGCGGCGGCGCGATCCCCATATCCCGCAATTTCCGGTGACCGTCCGCGGTAATCCAATCCGTGGTCCAGGCCGGTGTCAGAACCGTGCGGACCCGGATCGTTCCAAACCCCGCCATCGCCGTTCTGATCGCCCCCGCGATTTCCGTCATCGCCGGACAGCCGGAATAGGTCGGGGTGATCGTCACCTCAATCGCATCGCCATCGATGCGAATATCACGAAAAATACCGAGGTCGGCGATCGTCAACGGCGGCAGTTCCGGGTCCTCGACGGCCTCGGCCATCGCGCGGGCCCGCGCCAGCTCCGTCACCATGTCGCACCCGGAAAACTGCGCGGCAGGCTCTGCATTTCCGCCAGCAAATGGCCAAGATGTTCGGTATGCCGTCCCGCCCGCCCGCCGGACTGCATCCAGCCGTCATCCGGTTGCCGCAACGTCGTGCGCGCAAGCACCGGCGCCACCGCGGCGCGCCACGCCGCGCGATCCTCCGTGACCTCACCCGTGAAAGGCCAGAGGGCATCGACAGCGTTCTGCGCCCGCCGATGCGATTCCTCCGTGCCATCGCCAAGCCGCACGAGCCATTCGGCACAGTGCCGGATATGATAAGCGGTTTCCGTCTTCGCTTTATCCGCGACCGCCGAGATCGCGGGAGTGTCGAACCCGCCGCGCCAGCGCAGATCGGACGCGACGGAGACGAAATACAGCCGCGCGATGGTGAAGGCGAAATCGCCGTTCGGCAGTTCCATGATCAGCGCGTTACAAAAATCCGGCGGATCGCGCAAATAGGCCAGTTCGTCCTCGGAATGACCGCTCATGGCACCCGCCGCCTGATACAATCCGCGCGCCTGGCCGATCAGATCGAGGGCGATATTGGCGAGTGCGAGTTCTTCCTCCAGCAACGGCGCGCGCCCCGTCCATTCGCTGGTGCGATGTCCCAGGATCAGCGCGTCATCGGCCAGCGCCAGAATATCCCGAATGTCCGGCGTTTCGGTCAACGTGATGGAGGTTGTCGCCATCGTCTACATATGACCGACGTCGTCGGGCACTTCGTAAAATGTCGGATGGCGGTAAATTTTGGAGCCGGTGGGTTCGAACAACGACTCACGGTCCGACGGATCCGAGGCGACGATCGCCGCTGAGGGGACGACCCAGATCGACAGGCCCTCGCCGCGGCGGGTGTAGACGTCGCGCGCGGCCTGCAACGCCATTTCCGGGTCGGCGGCGTGAACGGAACCGGCGTGGCGATGCGCCAGGCCGTTGCGGGCGCGAATGAAAACCTCCCACAGTGTGGTGTTGGGATCGGGCATCAGGCGGCTTTCGCGGCGGCATGTTTGCCAGCCCATGCGGCGGCGGCCTCGCGGACCCAGGCGCCGTCCTCATGGGCTTCGCGGCGGCGCGCGATGCGGTCGCGGTTGCACGGACCGTCGCCGGACAGCACGCGGCGGAATTCTTCCCAATCAATCGCGCCGAAACGCCAATGGCCGGTGGTTTCATCCAACCGCAGATCGGGATCGGGAAAAATCAGCCCCAAATGGAGGCCTTGCGGAACGGTCGCATCGACGAATTTCTGGCGCAGCGAGTCATTGGTGAAACGTTTGATCTTCCAGCGCATCGACGCATCGGAGTGTTGCGATGCCGTATCGGGCGGCCCGAACATCATCAGACACGGCCACCACCAGCGGTTCAGCGCGTCCTGCGCCATGGCTTTCTGCTCCGGCGAGCCGCGGCACAACGTCAGCATGATCTCGTAACCCTGCCGCTGATGAAACGATTCTTCCTTGCAAACCCGGATCATCGCCCGCGCGTAGGGACCGTAAGAGCAGCGGCACAGCGGGATCTGGTTCATGATCGCGGCACCGTCGACCAGCCAGCCGATCGTGCCGATATCGGCCCATGACAAGGTCGGATAATTGAAGATCGACGAATATTTGGCGCGTCCGGTCAGCAATTGATCGACCAGATCCTCCCGCGAGACACCCAGGGTTTCAGCGGCGGCGTAAAGATACAATCCATGGCCGCCCTCGTCCTGCACCTTGGCCAGTAACGCGGCTTTGCGGCGCAACGAGGGCGCGCGGGTGATCCAATTGCCCTCGGGCAGCATGCCGACGATTTCGGAATGGGCGTGCTGGCTGATCTGGCGGATCAATGTGCGGCGATAGGCGTCGGGCATCGGATCGTTCGGCTCGATCCGTTCCTCGGCGTCGATACGGGCCTGAAACCGCGGATCTTCCGCGGCCGGGGCATCCTGCGCTGTGTTGAGGGCCTGGCTGTACATCGGTTAACCCGTGTGCTGGCGAACGAAGGACTTCATCAGCGACAGCGCTTTTTGCGATGCCGGAGATGTTGGGGCGTTCGGGATGAACGCGTGCGGCTGATCCGGGAAAATCTCCTTGACGATGGAGCCACCGGCCTTGCCGTACGCGGCGGCGAAATTATCCGCCATGTCGAGGGTCAGATTATTATCGGCGGTGCCTTGCATGATCAGCATCGGCGGCCTGGCGGTCGTCTCGCCGCGCGTCAGCAGCAAAGTCGGATTGCCTTCCTCCATGTCCGCCACCGACGGCCAGAATTGATCGTGCGCGGCGACGAGGCGGGCATTGCCGCTGTCTTGCATGACGCGATAGCGTTGCAACGGATCGGCGACCGGCCAGCAGGCGATGGCGAAGCGTAACGATGCGTCCTGATTCGACCCATCCAGCGGGAGTTTGGCGTAACGCGGATCGGTGGGCCGCAGCGCGCTCAACAGCAACAAATGGCCGCCCGAGGACGTGCCGAGGCCGCCGACCAGATCAGCGCGCGATCCGAATTTCGCGGCGTTGGTTTTCAGCCAGCGAATGCCCAGATTCACATCCGCGACGGTGTCGGGATAACGCGCGACGGGCGGCATGCGGAAGTCGATCGACAGCACGACGCAGCCATCGGCGGCGAGGCTTTCGGCGATCGCGACATTGTTGAACCGGTCGCCGGAAGTCCATGCGCCGCCATGCACCTCCAACACCGCGGGGAAGGGGCCGGGTCCGATGGGCTGATACAGCCGCGCCAGAAGCGGTTTGCCGTCCTGGTGCTGGTAGACGAGATCGTCGGCGCGGAAATCCATGCCTTTGGTCCTCCCACGGTTCAGGTTAAAGCAATATGACCCGGAGTGGAAACGCGACGCGGTCATTGCGGCCAGAAAGTCTGATCCATGGTTTGGTCGAAGGGAAACGGGCAAACCGGCGGAAAAATCGTGGGGTCCAGTCCGATCTCACGCGTCGCGCCAAGCCTCGCGATGCGGTAGGCGGTGTGGGTCGCGTCCTCAAGATGCGCCGTCAGGCTCGGATTATCCTTCAGGTGATCCTCGATCCGGTAACGCTGCTCCTCGATGGAAAGCCGCCAGCTGGTGCCGCGCAATGCGGGCTGATGGCGCCATTTCAGCAGATGCGTGAGCAGGACGATCAGCCGGCTGACCAATTCGCGCCGCTCGCTTCGCCCCATGCTTTCGATCTCTTCCGCGATGTTTTGGATATCAGCCTCGGACACCCGGCCGGATCGGAGCAACGCGGCCTGTTGATGGGCCCATGCGAAAAAATCGGTGTCATACAGGGGAGCGTTGCTGGACATGATGCGCCCCAGATTACCCGTCCGGCGCCGGATCGTCACGTCCGGATTTCCGCCCGCGGCAAGGCCGGGCTATACTCGCCCGATCCGGTATTGGAAGGCATGAGCGATGGATTTCGGGTTCACGGATGCACAGCGGCAAATTCGCGACAACATCCTGCGGGTGTGCGCGAAGTTCGATGAGACATACTGGATGGACCGCGATAACGACGCCGTTTTCCCGCATGGTTTCGTGGACACCATGGCCGAGGGCAATTGGTTGGGCATCGCGATGCCCGAGGAGTACGGCGGCGCCGGATTGGGCATCACCGAGGCCTCGGTCATGATGCAGGCGATCGCCGAATCTGGCGCCGCCATGAGTGGGGCCAGCGCGATCCACATCAACATCTTTGGCCTGAACCCCGTCGTCGTGCACGGCACGGCGGCACAGAAATCCCGCATGCTGCCGCCATTGATCGCGGGGAAAGACAAAGCCTGTTTCGGCGTCACCGAGCCCAACGCCGGTCTGAACACCACCGAAATGACCACGCGGGCGGAAAAGCGCGGCGATCACTATCTGATCAATGGAACGAAGATGTGGACCTCCACCGCGCAGGTCGCCAATAAAATCCTGCTGCTGGCGCGCACCACGCCGCTCGATAAGGTCAAGCGCAAAACCCAGGGCCTGACACTGTTTTACACCGACCTCGACAAGACCCATGCGGATGTGCGGCTGATCCATAAAATGGGCCGCCATGCCGTCGACAGCAACATGGTGTTCTTCGAAGACATGCGCGTCCCGGAAGAAGATCGCATCGGCGAGGAAGGGGAGGGGTTCCGCGCCATCATTCACGGTCTGAACCCCGAGCGGATCCTGGTCGCGGCGGAGGCGATCGGGATCGGCCGCGCCGCGCTGGCGCGGGCGTCGCGTTACGCGCGGGAACGGATCGTGTTCGGCCGTCCGATCGGCATGAACCAGGGCATTCAACATCCCCTCGCGAAAAATTGGGCGGAACTGGAAGCCGCCAATCTCATGGTTTTCAAGGCGGCCTGGATGTACGACACAGGCCTCGATTGCGGTGCCGAAGCCAACGCCGCCAAATACCTGGGCGCCGAGGCCGGATATCGCGCGGCCGAGCAGGCGGTGATGACCCTCGGCGGTATGGGCTATGCCCAGGAATATCATGTTGAGAGGTTGTTTCGGGAAAGCATGCTGCCGAGGCTGGCACCCGTGAGCCGGGAGTTGATTTTGTGCTATCTGGCCGAGCGTGTGCTGGATCAGCCGAAATCATATTGATCGATCAACCAAAAAAAAGGAAACCCAGAATGACCGTGCTTCGTTCCGCGAATCGCAAGACCAATGTGCAGCCGCCGGCGAATTTCACCGGGGTCGTGTTCTCCGACGAAATCGTTCAGGGCCGCGCGCCGTCACGGATGCGCGCCTCGGTGGTGTCGTTCACGCCGGGCGGGCGCACCGCCTGGCATTCGCATCCCGTGGGCCAGACTCTATATTGCCTGTCAGGCGCGGGACGGGTCCAGTTCGAGGGTCAGCAGGTCCAGGAAATCCGCGCCGGCGACACGGTGATCATTCCGCCGAACACGCGCCATTGGCATGGCTCCGCGCCGGATAAGTTGTTCGCCCATCTCGCGATGTCGGAGCAGACCGATAAGGGCGAGGGCACCGCGTGGTTCGAGCATGTTTCGGACACGGATTATAACGCGGCACCCGCCCCGGTGACCTGAGCCTCATATCCCCGCGTTGGTATGGCGCGCCGGGTTGTTGGGCGGCGGCGCGCGAAACCACAAGGTGACATCACACGAAATGGAGATAAGTCGCCAGCCCGTAAGCGCAGGCGGCCAATCCAATCAATCCCGCGGCAACGCCCAGAGGCCGGATTTTGGTGACGACCGAGACGGACGCGAGAACGATGGAAATCTCCATCGCGCCGGATGCGTATTCATAATTGTGATACAAGTGCAGCGCGTGATCGCGCTCATGTTCCTCATGCTCGGCTTTCACCGCCAATTGTTTGGTGCCTTCGCCTTTCGCGGGATCGTCGCGCATGCGGTTTTCCTCGGCGTGCGCGGCTTTGATGCGTTCTTGCATCGCCGGGGTGTCGGCGTTCGGCATGCTCTCCAGCAAGATCGCCTGAGAGTTGCGCAGATTGGCGCGCAGATTTTTCGCCTGAAAGAAATTCCACAGATCGGAGGCGGCGATGTGATGCGTCAGATAGGCGGTCTGGGACGATTTCGCGCCAATCCCGGCCAATGCCAGGCTGGCGGCCAGGAACGACACGACCACGGCCATGTTACGCGGCCAGTGGCCATTCGCCTCATGCGCGTCGTGCCCGCCATGGGTAGCCTCGTGAATATGCTCGTGCGCAACCTCGACCGGGTTCACCATGTGACTCTCCCCTCACTCCGTTACCGGCAAACTATGCCGATTCCCTGGCGAAACCAACCATGCACGCTCTGTTGTCCACAAACCCCGTGGCCATCCGCCCTTGTGAGCCCGCCCTTGTGAGCCCGCCCTTGTGAGCCCGCCCTTGTGAGAGAGCGGCGGCGCGGAGTAAAAGCCCGCGCATGGGACCTATATTCATCGCATCTCGCCTGATCGCGCCCGCCGCCGCCGCCGCCGTGCTGTTGCTCAGCGGTTGCGGCGATAGTTCGCTGACCCGGACCTTTGGCCTGGTCCGCGATACGCCCGATGAGTTCACCGTGGTGACCCGCGCGCCGCTGTCGATGCCGCCGGATTTCGCGCTGCGTCCGCCACAGCCCGGCGCGCCGAGGCCGCAGGAACAGTCGGAGCGGGCTCAGGCCGAATCGGCTCTGGTGCCCGAGGCCGCCTTGGGCGGTGGACGGGTCGGCGTGAGCCGCGGACAGGCGTCGATGGTGCGTGACGCGGGCGGCGGGGCGCCGGTGGATATTCGCGCCCGGGTCGATCAGGAAGCGCGTCAACGCGCCAATGACGATGGGTTCGTCGACCGGTTGCTGTATTGGCGCAAAGGCGATTCGCAACGGGCCGTGGTCGATCCGGCGGCGGAATCGAGCCGTTTGAAACAGAACGCGGCATTGGGCCAATCGCCCATCACGGGCGAAACGCCGATCATTCAGGATCGCAAAAAGGGCTGGTTCCAGAACCTGTTCTCCTGGCTTTAAGCCAAATACCCATGTCAGAAACCCCGCATTACACTCAGCACGGCGACGCGCCGGCGATCACCGGCGCCGGATTTGGAATGTTTCCCTGCGCCTGCGGCAAGTCGCTGCTGATCGCGGGCTATGAGGCGCGCAATTTCCTCGGCATCTCCATCCAATGCGCCGCCTGTGGCGCCATCTCCGAAACGCCTGGCCTGTATCCTGGCGTGCCGCCGCCCGCCAACGTGACGGTGATCGAGCGTGGAATGGCCAACCCGCCCGCCGCGATCGACGCCGCGACGGTGCTGATCGGGCGCGAGGAGGTCGCGCGGCTGGCGGCGCAATACCAGCCGCGCGATACCGCGGCGGATGTCCATCTGATCACCGAGGCGTTGCTGGACGATGTCGATTTCCAGCAGAGCCGATGGACCAATATTCCCCTGAACCCGGCGCCCTCGGGCTATCAATCTCAGCCATTGGCATGGGCCGTCGCGCATTTCCGCGAGCGGCTGCGCCAACCGGACTGGGTGTCGTTCACGGACGATGCCGACGTGGTCGCGGTGACGGTGATCGCGGCGGTGCGGGATCTGTTCGCGTCCTGGGTGCATCATCCGCTGTTCAGCGCGATGGTGGGAACCGCCGCGGCGAGCGGATTCTCATTGCACGGCGTGGCGCTGGCCGCCTCCGCCAAAGCCTTGTCGCGCTCTGGCAACCGGGTCGCGTTCGTCACCGCGCCCGGTCCGCTGCCGCAACTGCGCTCCCTACAACTGGTGTTGGCGGAGCAGGCGCCCATGGTGGTCGTCACCGCCCGTTACGACCGGTTCGAGTGGCCGAACGGCGCCAAAGCATCGCCGCAGGTGGTGTTGCACGATGTGTCCGAGGCGATGGACCAGGTGCGCGGGCAGGTCAATCGTTTACATCCCGGCATGTTAATTCTTTCGACCGGGGCGTCGGACACCACGTTCGATCACATGCTGTCGGAAAGCCTCTCGGTCTCCATGGCGTCACAGGGCAAACGCCATCGCGGCCTGGCGGCGGTGGCGTTGATCATTCCGAAAGTGTTTCTGACGCCGACGCCGCGCGAAGCCCGGTTCGGCCACACATTCTACCCGGTGCCCAACCGCCATCTCGACATGGGCCGCTCCATTCAACTGGCCTCTCGAAACGCCTGATATACCTGGGTTTCGGAGAAATCCGGGTATACGCGCCCAGGGTTGGTGTGGCGGCGGGCGCAAAACCAAAAGGATACCTGGGTTTCGGAGAAATCCGGG
>JAYVXQ010000199.1:0-16912 GCA_043785025.1 Acetobacteraceae bacterium | reverse complement strand
CGTTGGGGATCGTGGCGGCGTCGAGCGCCGCGTCCAGCCCCGATGCGTGATCCCGCAGCCACAAGGTGTCGACGTGTCCGTTCGCCTGTAAATAGGTCAGCAGGCCGTTGAACAGCGCGACATCGCTGCCGGCCGCAATGGGCAGATGCAGATCGGCGGCCTCGGCCGTCGCGGTGCGGCGGGGGTCGATCACCACGATTTTCGTGCCGTGCGCCGCTTTCGCCGCCATCAGCCGCTGATGCAGCACCGGATGGCACCAGGCGGCGTTGGAGCCGACGAGGACGACCAAATCGGCCTCATCCCAGTCCTCATAGACGCCGGGAACCACGTCTTCCCCGAACGCACGCACGTGGCCGGCGACCGAGGACGCCATGCACAGACGCGAATTGGTGTCGATATTCGCCGAGCCGATGAAACCCTTCATCAGCTTGTTGGCGACGTAATAATCCTCGGTCAGGCATTGGCCCGAGACGTAGAAGGCGACGCTGTCGGGTCCGTGGCTCGCGATGGTCTGGCGAAACCGCGCGGCGACCAGGCCCAACGCATCGTCCCAACTGGCGTCGCGCCCGCCGATTTGGGGCTTCAGCAGGCGGCCCGCTTCATCGAGAGTCGCGCCCAACGCGGCGCCCTTGGAACAGAGGCGTCCGCGGTTGGACGGATGCGCCGGGTCGGCGGCGATCGTGCCATCCGATTTCGAGACGACTCCGCAACCAACACCACAATATGGGCAGGCGGAATGGATACCGGTCATGCGTCCACGGTCAGGTAGATGTCCTGACCCTCCAGCTTCACCACGACGGTATTGACGCAGCCTTCATCGGGATCTTTCGCGAGCCCGTCGTCGAGCCCGATGATCCAGTTGTGCAAGGGGCAGGTGACCGAGGTGCCGTGCACGATCCCCTGCGATAATTTCCCCTGTTTGTGCGGGCAACGATCGTATAGCGCGAAGACACGGTCGTCACTGGTACGAAACAGCGCGATGTCCTCGCCGCGCGTTGTCACCACGCGAGATCCCAGACGCGGAATGTCGCTCAGGCTTCCCACGCGCACCCAGGCCCCGGCTTTGGAAGTCGTCGTCATATAAGTCACTCCACCGCCGTCAGAGAGCGGAATTCATGATTTTCCACGCCGTCGACCCGTTCCGCCCACGGATCGGTTTGGGCGTGTTTCTGGGATTCCAGAAAACGGTCGCGCAGCAGGCGGCGGCCGCCCGCGTCGGTGAGGCGATCACGAACACAGGCGACGCCAACACGCTCGATCCACGGCGCCGTCCGCTCCAGATAGCGGGCTTCCTCGCGGTAGAGCTGCATGTACGCGGCGGCGTATTCAAGCACCTCGGCGTCGGTCGTGACCTTGGCGATCAGGTCGGTGACGCGGACGGTGATGCCGCCATTGCCGCCGACATGAAGGTCCCAGCCGCTTTCGGTGGCGATAACGCCGAAATCCTTGATCGTCGCTTCGGCGCAGTTGCGCGGGCAGCCGGACACCGCGAGTTTCGTTTTATGCGGGGTCCAGGAACCCCAGGTGAGTTTTTCCAGCGCGATGCCCATCGCGGTCGAATCCTGGGTGCCGAAGCGGCACCATTCCGATCCGACACAGGTTTTCACCGTGCGCAAAGCCTTGCCGTAAGCGTGGCCCGACACCATTCCGGCGGCGTTCAGATCGGCCCATACGCCCGGCAATTGTTCCTTGCGCACGCCCAGAAGATCGATGCGCTGCCCGCCGGTGACCTTGACCGTTGGGATCTGGAATTTATCGACGACATCGGCGATCGCGCGCAGTTCCTTCGACGAGGTGGTGCCCCCCCACATCCGGGGAATGACCGAATAGGTGCCATCCTTCTGGATATTGGCGTGCATCCGTTCATTGACGAAGCGCGAGCGGGAATCGTCCACGTATTCGCCCGGCCAGGCGCAGAGCAGATAATAATTCAGCGCGGGCCGGCAGCTCGCGCAGCCGTCCTCGGTCGTCCAGTCCATCGCCTGCATCACCGCGGGGATGGTTTTCAATGCCTGCTCCAGGATCGCGGCGCGCACGACGTCGTGTCCGTGCGCGGTGCATTTGCACATCGCCTTGATCTTCGGCGTGGCGTCATAGTCCGATCCCAGTGCGAATTGGAGGAGTTTTTCGACGTTGCAGGTGCAGCTGCCGCAGGACGCCGAGGCCTTGGTGCGGGCCCGCACCTCATCGACGCTGGTGAGTTTCAATTCGGCGATCGCGCTGAGAATGCGGCCTTTCGAGACGCCATTGCAGCCGCAGATTTCCGCCTCATCCGGCAGCATCTCGACCCCGGATTCGTCGCCACCGGCCTCACTGGGCCCGAACACCAGCAGATCGCGGATCTCGGAGATGTCGGCGCCGGATTTGATTTTTTTGAAATACCAGTTGCTGTCGTTGGCATCGCCGTAGAGCACCGCGCCGATGAGTTTGTTGTCGCGCACGGTCAAATGCTTGTGAATGCCGCGCGCGGCGTCACGGAACACGATTTCTTCCGACGTGTCATCGCCGGTGAAATCACCGGCGGAGAACATATCGATACCTGTCACTTTCAG
Organism: Acetobacteraceae bacterium; assembly: GCA_043785025.1. Lineage (GTDB taxonomy): Bacteria > Pseudomonadota > Alphaproteobacteria > Acetobacterales > Acetobacteraceae > Rhodopila. The sequence continues at coordinate 14,360 of JAYVXQ010000199.1, read as the reverse complement.
GCGCGTGCCGGTGACCGTGGGCGCGTAGATGCTGTCGGCCGTTTGGGTGACGCGATCGGCGAGGATTTTCGCCATGTCCCAGATCGGCGCGACCAGGCCGAACACCGCGCCGCGATGTTCGATGCACTCGCCGACGGCATAGATCGCGGGATCTGACGTGCACATGCCGTCATCGACTTTAATGCCGCGACCGACATCGAGGCCGGCTTCCTTGGCGAGGCCGGTGTTCGGACGAATGCCAACCGCCATCACGACCAGATCGGCTTTCAACATGCGGCCGTCGTTCAGCTCCACCGCCTCCACCCGATCGGTGCCGTGGATCATCTTCGTATTGGCCTCGGTCAGCACGGTCATCCCGCGCTTGCCGAGATCGGCTTTCAGCAAAGCCGCGGACACCGGGTCCAACTGCCGTTCCATCAAGGTCGGCATCAGATGCAGGACGGTCGTGTTCATCTTGTTGCGGGCGAGACCATTCGCCGCTTCCAAGCCCAGAAGACCGCCGCCGATGACGACGGCGTGGGTATGGGTTTTGCTGGCGTCCATCATGGTCCCGACATCGGCGATGTCGCGGAACGCGATGACGCCCGGCAGCTTATGTCCTGGCACCGGAATGATCAGCGGGTTGGAGCCGGTTGCCAGGATCAGCACGTCATAAGGCCGTGTCGTGCCGTTCGCCCCCGTCACGACACGGTTTTCCCGGTCGATCGCGGTCACCGACTCCCCCGCGATCAGTTCGATATTGTTATGCTCGTACCAATCGCGGTCATGGGTGAGGATCTCCTCGAAGGTTTTCTCGCCCGCGAGGACCGGGGACAGCATGATCCGGTTGTAGTTGCCGTGCGGCTCGGCGCCGAACACGGTGACGGCGAACTCGTTGGGTGCGCGGCTGAAAATTTCTTCCAGCGCGCGGACCCCGGCCATTCCGTTGCCGATCAGAACCAGACGGCGGCGGGGTTTATTGATCATGTTCATGATCTCGTTTCTCCTGTCGCTCTGGGGTTGATCAAACGCGGGCCGCGCCGTGCAGCGCCGTCCAGGTTGTGCGCCAGCGGACACGCACCATGATCAGACCAGCCAAAGCGACCAGCGCCAAAATCGCGAAGATCAGAAATCCTGGGCCGTAGCCGCCGGTGTATTGCCTGGCGAAGCCGAGGCTGGAGGCGAGGTAGAAGCCGCCCACGCCGCCGGTCATGCCAATCAGGCCGGTCATGACGCCGATTTCCTTGGAGAAGCGCTGTGGCACGAGTTGGAACACCGCGCCGTTACCCATGCCGAGGCAGAGCATTCCCAACAAGAATACTGGCATCACGAGCCAGATCGAGGAAATGCCGGTCGCGATGGTCGCGAACGCCGCCGAGGCGACCGCATACAACACCGTCAACGCCCGGATGCCGCCAATCCGATCGGCCACCGCGCCGCCCAAAGGCCGCACCATCGAACCCACGAACACCACCGCGGCGGTGCAATAACCGGCCGTTACCGGCGGCAGGCCGTATTGATCATTGAAGTAGATGGTCAGCGAGGAGGCGAGGCCGACGAAACCGCCGAAGGTCACGCTGTAGAAGAACATGAACCACCAGGCATCGGCGATCTTCAGGATCCGGACGTAGTCGGCGAAGGTCTTGCGCGCCGGCGTCGCCGGGCTGTCTTTCGCGACGACCGTGAAGACGCACAAGGTCAGGAACAGCGGGATCGCGGCGAGGCCGACGACATTCCGCCAGCCGAACGCCATCGCCAGGCCGGGCGCGAACAGCGCCGCCAGAACGGTGCCGGAATTGCCCGCGCCAGCGAGGCCAAGCGCGGTGCCCTGATGCTCGGCCGGGTACCAGGAGGAGGCGAGGGGCAGAGCCACCGCGAACGACGCGCCGGCCAGGCCGAGCAGGCAGCCCAGAAGCAGGATCGCCCCGAATGAATGAATACCGACCATCCAGGCGACGATCAGGCCGATGATGACGAGGATCTGCGCGCCGATGCCAACCCGTTTCGGCTTATACCGATCGACCAGCACGCCCAGTACGAGCCGCAACGCGGCACCCGCGAGAACCGGTGTCGCGACCATCAGGCCTTTGTCCGCGGCGGACAAATGCAGATCCTTGCTGATCGAGACGCCCAACGGTCCGAGCAGAACCCAGACCATGAAGCTGAGGTCGAAGTACAGGAAAGACGCAAATAGCGTCGGCAGATGGCCGGCTTTGAGGAAACCTTTGTGCATGATGGTCGCCATGGTGAGAGGAGCCCTCATTGGCTCATCGGTCATGAAGAAGGAGCGGATGGTCCGTTCCGAGATCCGGTTCCCCTCATCATTGAGGGGGCGGTTCGCGCGTTCAGCGCCAGCATGATGGTGCTTTGCAATAAGGATGCCAAATCTTTTCCGCCCAGTTTAGGTCAGAAGTTAAGCAGAGCGTGCGGACGGGTGGATCAGTGTCGACTAATATATAAACAAATGACTAATAAATGCCCAGTTCAGAAGTTCGAGAGTTTGAGGGATCCGCCTCTCGGCCGGTTTTGTGCCCCGGACAGGGCAACTTCCCGGTCTGGACCCATCGGGACAAAAACCTCCTCCAACCGCGCGGCGCGCGCGAACAGATCGGGCCGGTAGACGGTGTTGGCCACCGCCGACGCGTCGATCGACTCGTCGATCCAACCCCAGCGGCGCATTTGGCTCAGAAACCAGATCGCGTGCGGCGGGGCTGGAAACGCCGCGCCGGCGCCGTGGAAGTGGATTTGTTCGAGACCGTTGCCGCCAGCCAGGGCGCCACGTGTTGCCTCGGCGGGCAAACCAAGCCCCTCGGGGTCGGCCAGCAGGCGCGCCACGGCGTCGGCTTCCTCGGCCCGGTCGCATATGACCTGACCCCGCATGAGGGCCCGCAACAGGCGGTTCAGCGCCTCGGGGTTCGCGTCGGCCCAATCCTCGCGGACGGCGACGCATTTTTCGGGATGGAACGGCCAAATGGTGGAGGTGCCCATCAGCACGGTGCCGGCCCCTTCTTGCTCGGCCGCCGTGCCCCAGGGGGCGCCGGCGCAAAACCCGGTGATCTGGCCACAGGACAGTGCGGACACGACCTGTTGCGGGGGCACCACCACGATTTCGATATCGTGGTCGGGATCCACCCCGGTCAGCGCGAGCCAATAGCGCAGCAGCAGATTATGCGATGAAAATTGATGCTCCACGGCGATTCGCGGCCGCCCGTTTTGCCGCCGCAGCCAGGCCAGCATCGCGGGGCCGGGCGGCAGACCCACATCCTCGGCGGGCGGCATGCCGCCAAGCACGATCATGTTGCCGCCCTGGGACAATCCCATGGGAACCAGTAATTTGACCGGCGGGCCGCGCAACCCCATCGCCAAAGCCAGCGCCAGCGGCGGCAGCATGACGGCGGCGTCGATCAGGCCATAGGCCAGTTTATCCGCCAGATTAGCCCATGATGGCTCGATCGACAGGACGGGATGGAGGTCGAGGGCCTGGAAGATGTCTCGCTCCCGCGCCACCATGACGGGGGCGGAATCGGTCAGGCGCACCAGCCCGAGTCTGACCCGGCTTCTCACCGCGACCCTCCCGCTTTTTCATTGATCACATCTTGGGCGATGTCCGGGATGCGGCGCCCGGAGGCCATGGCGCGGGTGCGGAGCCAGCGATAGGCCTCGGGTTCGGCCATGCGCCGGTCTTTGATCAGGATCGCTTTGGCGCGATCCGTGGTCTGGCGTTCGCGCAGGCGGATTTCCGCTTCCCGTAGATCATCGCGGGCGGTCTGGTGCAGGCGGAACATCGCGGCGGCGGCTCGCAAAATCGGTTTCACGTCCGGCGGTGGCACGCCCAGTACGTTATAGGATGAGACGCCGGCGACGATCGCCTCTTCCATGAAGGCGGGATCGTCGTGATCGACGAACAGCACGATCGGGCGCGGCGCGTTTGAGGATACGACGCGAATACCCTCCAGCGTGTCGCGATCGGGGCGCGCCATGTCGACCAGAACGATATCAGGACATAGCGCGACCACCGCGTCAGCCAGAAGCTCCCCCGCTCTGGGCCGCAGGATGGTCAGGCCGGGATCCGCCGAGAGAACCTTGATCAAGGCTCCGGCGCGGTCCGCGTCATCGTCGGCGAGGAGTACCTTCACATTCCCGCGTCTCTTGCCATGAAATTCACCCCGCATGTCCTGTAGTGCAAATTTCGTGCCGGTTTTGCCGCATTGCACAAAATGATTGGCGAACCAGGCGTGCCGCCAGTGTTGTCGCTGATGTGTTTGGTCTGAGGCGCCTGGCGGGTGATGCCGCGGAGCGTCGCCGGGCAACCATATGACCGAAAAATCATCGTCCCTTTGATTGTTTTCCGTACGGCGGATCACACGCGCTCGCATGGTCGCGTCCATGGGCGCCATGCTACGGATGGCTCATGTCTTTTTCGTCGCGGCCTGTACTGGGCTTACGCCGCATCATCCATGTCGACATGGACGCCTTCTATGCGTCGGTGGAGCAGCGTGACGATCCCGCGTTGCGCGGAGTTCCTTTGGCGGTCGGCAGTCCGCGATCACGCGGTGTGGTGGCGGCGGCGAGTTATGAGGCGCGAAAATTCGGCGTGCATTCGGCGATGGCGTCGGTCACCGCTTTGCGCAAATGCCCGGAGCTGCGGTTCGTGCCGCCGCGGTTCGAGGTCTACCGCGCGATATCGCGCCAGATCCACGCGATTTTCGCCGACTACACGGCGTTGATCCAACCCTTGTCGTTGGATGAGGCGCATCTGGATGTCACCGCGCCGTTGATCGATCTGGGATCGGCCACCGCGATCGCGCGGCGGATCAAGGATCGCATCCAGGCGGAAACCGGACTGACTGCCTCGGCGGGCGTTTCATACAACAAGTTTCTCGCGAAACTGGCGTCGGATTACCGCAAGCCCGACGGATTATTCGTGATCACGCCGCGGATGGGGCCGGCGTTCGTGGACCTGTTGCCGATCGGTAAATTCCATGGCATCGGGCCCGCGACGGCGGCGAAAATGAGCGCGTTGGGGATCCACACGGGCGCGGATTTGCGAACCCAGACGTGGGAGTTTCTGACCGCGCGGTTCGGCAAAAGCGGCGATTATTATTATGGGGCGGCGCGCGCTGAGGACCACCGTCCCGTCGTCGCGGGCGGCCGGCGGAAATCTTTGGGGTCCGAAACGACGTTCGGCACGGATTTGGTGGAATGGGACGACGTGTGCGTGGCGTTGGCGCCGTTGTTCGAGCGGGTGTGGTCCGCGTGTTTAAAAGGCGGCGTTTTCGCGCGGACGGTGACGGTGAAGGTCAAATATGATGATTTTCAGCAAATCACGCGAAGCCGTTCCATGATCGATCCTGTCATCGGCCAGAGTCTGATGGAGACGTTGACGCTGGATCTGGTCCGGCCGCTGTTTCCGTCGCATCGCGGCGTGCGGCTGTTGGGGGTGACCTTGTCCAATTTCGATGAGACGGGGGGTGAAGGGCCGCGGCAAATGGCGTTGACGCTGGGTTAGCGCGGTTTCCGATCGCCATGGCTCACGGAAACCACTCTAACGCTTTGTTTGGGCGAGCATCTTTATCCGACCAGGTGTATCCACCTGATCGGATGATGCTCTGGCGCATTGAACCCGGGTTATCGTAATGAATATCGGATTGATGTCGTGATGGTGATGCGCCCCTGCGTCATCGTGGCCGGAAACGCCGGCAACGACGCCTGACGCAATAACGTCAACGTCGCGGCGTCGAGATCGGCCGAGCCGGACGGGCTGATGACCGCGGCATCCAACACGCGTCCGGAGCGATCGACGGTGAAACGAACGGTCACGCGGCCTTCCTCGCCGCGGCGGCGCGCGTCCTCGGGGTAGGTTTTCCGCGACGCCAGCCATCCCACGACGGACGCCTGCCAGGACGCATCGACCGGCGTGACCACGGGCGGGCTAATGGACGTTGGGCCAGGAGGTATGGGGCCAGGAGGTATGGGGCCAGGGGGTGTGGGGCTAAGAGGTGTGGGGCCAGGGGGTGTGGGGCCAGGGGGTGTGGGGCTAATGGGCGTTACGCTGGCGGCCCCGCTCCGTGGCGGCGGATCCACGGCCCTGGGCTTTTGGACGAGTCTTGCCGGTGGTTTCGGCTTGGGCGCCGCCGCGGCCCCCGGGGCTGATGAGGGGGCTGATGAGGGCCCGGTCGTTTCGGACGCAGGCGGTGGAGAGGCAATTGGCTCGGCCTCGGGAAGGCGCGCGGTCGGCGGCTCCGTGACAGGCGCGGGTTCGGGCGTTTCCTCAGGCGTCTCGGCTGGCGGTTCGAACACCATTTCCATCGCCGCCTCCGGCGGCGGCGCCACCGCCTGGGGAGGGATCACGAATAACACCAGCAGCGCGATCGCCACCCCATGCACCAGCACGGACGCCAGACCAAACAACGGGCGCCGGGCCGTGCGTGATGAGAGGGGTTGCGGCCGATGGATAATTGGAATGTTATAACGTATCATATAACCAAGAGTATGAACCGGTCGCGCCGCGATGGGAAAGGGGTCTCCGCATGGCCAAAATCTCCGCCGCTCTGTTATGTCTGATTTGCGTCGGTTCCCCCGCTCTGGCGGCGGACGATGACGCATCAGAGTTGAAAATCGATATCGAGGTCGTGGCGAAACGATTAGACGACGCCCGGCTGGCGATACAGCCCGGATTGGGCGCCAGGGCATTCGGTTTTTCGCCCAACGCGCTCGCCGTCATGCCATTGGGCGGCGCCGCCCGTCTGGATCAGGTGCTGATGCGGGCACCTGGCGTCGCTCAGGACAGTTTCGGTCAGATCCATGTCCGGGGCGACCATGCCAATTTGCAATATCGGCTGAACGGCGTGGCATTGCCCGAGGGTCTCGCGATCTTCGGCCAAACCATTCAAGCCCGCTTCGCCCGTCAGGTCACGCTGATCACCGGCGCCTTGCCCGCGCAATATGGCTTCAGAACCGCGGGGATCGTCGATATCCAAACCAAAACCGGATATTCCGATCCGGGGAGCGAAATATCGATTTACGGCGGTTCCCAGGGGTGGCTCCAGCCCGCTATTTCCACCGGCGGTCACAGCGGACCGGTCGACTGGTTCATCACCGGCGATTATCTTCGTAACGACATCGGGATCGAAAATCCAACCGCGCGCGCCAACGCCATTCATGATCGCACCGATCAACCGCACGGTCTCGCGCATATTTCCGCCGTGATCGATCCCGATACGCGCCTCAGCCTCATTCTCGGCGCTTTCGACGGTCAGTTTCAAATCCCCAATGTTTCCGGACGGCCCATTTTGGGTTTCCCGTTGCGAGGCCTGGTGGCGTTCGACAGCGCCCGCCTCGATCAGACGCAACGTGAGCACAATGATTTCGCCATTCTGTCCCTGCAAAAACATACCGACCGGGCGGAGCTTCAGGTGTCCGGTTTCGTGCGGCGTAGCACGTTACGCTATGCGCCGGATTGGACCGGAGACCTGCTGTTCAACGGCATCGCGCAACGGGCGGCGCGGGACAGTCTCGCGTACGGGCTGCAAGCCGATGGCGCGTACCGGCTCGATGAGCGTCATACCGTGCGTTATGGCATGCAGGCACAACAGGAGCTGACGCGCGCCAAGACCTTTGCCCAGGTGTTGCCGGTCGATGCGGCGGGGGCGCCGGTGACGGATGTTCCGATCGGGATCGCCGACTCCACGAACAAGACTGGCGGGCTCTATGGATTTTATGTGCAGGATGAATGGCGGGTGACGCCGTCGGTGACGATCAACGCGGGCATGCGCGCCGATATCGTCGACCAGTTCACCCATGAAAGCCAACTCAGCCCGCGCGTGAACGTTGTCTGGAAACCTTCGCCGAACACGACGATCCACATGGGCTATGCGCGCTATTTCACCCCGCCGCCGTTCGCGTTGGTGTCGGCCACCACGATCGCCAAACTGGCCACCACGACCGGCGCGCCTCCCGGCATCGGAGGAGGCACGCCCAAAGCCGAACGATCCCATTATTTCGACGCCGGCATCAGCCACACGCCGCTGCCGGGTTTGACGATCGGCCTGGACACTTATTGGAAACTGGCGAAAAACCTGTTGGATGAGGGCCAGTTCGGCGCGCCCATCATCCTGACGCCCTTCAATTACGCCACCGGTCAGGCGCATGGCGTCGAGCTTTCGATCTCCTACGACCAGGGCCCATGGTCCGCTTTTGCCAACCTCGCCTGGTCGAACGCGACGGGGCGGAACATCGTCAGCTCTCAGTTCAATTTCGATCCGAATGAGCTGGCTTACATAGCGCATCATGACATTCATCTCGATCACGATCAGACGTGGTCTGGCTCCGCTGGTCTTGCCTGGGCCCGCGCGCCGGACAGCGAGTATCCGACACGGTTTTCCGGCGATGTCATTGTGCAGAGCGGTTTGCGCACGACGCGGGATGGCGGACCGCCGAATGGCGCCGCCTTGCCCGGACGGGCGGTCGTCAATCTGTCCGTCGTGCAAAAACTGCCAACGAAGACCGAAATACGGCTTGATCTGCTGAACGCCGGTGATGCCGTCTATCGCATTCGCGATGGATCCGGCGTGGGCGTCGGCGCGGCTCAGTTCGGCTTACGGAGGGCGGTACTGATTGGTTTAACGCAACGGTTTTAGGGCGTCATCCGAGCAGGGGCGGATTTCGTGAGCCAACCCGATCGCATCAGGCTTTGCGCGCCAAAAACCCCAGCGCGTCCGCCACGCCAAAATCCCCGGGCAGCGCTCCCTTGCCAAAAAGCCGGGTGACATGGCCCATTTTCCGCCCAGTACGCGCCTCGGCTTTACCATATAGATGCGGAATGAAACCGGGCGCGGCGATGATTTCGGGCCACAGCGCGGTCTCCTCGGGCCCCACCAGATTTTTCATCACGGCATCGGCATGACGTGTGGCGGGCGGCAAGGGCAGGCCGGCGATGGCGCGGATGTGTAATTCGAATTGACTCATCGGACACGCGTCGATCGTCCAATGTCCCGAGTTATGCGGTCGTGGCGCGATTTCATTCACCAGCACCTGGCCGTCCGCCGCGACGAACATTTCGACCGCCAGCAAACCAACCAATCCGATCCCGGTCGCGATCCGCCGCGCGATTGCCTGCGCGTTTTCACTCACCGCCACGGGCAGCCGCGCCGGAGCCAGCGTCAGATCCAGGATATGATCGTGATGCCGGTTCTCCACCGTATCGAACGCCGACAGGGTTCCATCCTCGCCGCGCCCCACGATCACGCTGATTTCCATCGCGTAATCGATGAACCCTTCCAGGATCAGCGGTTTCGGCGACAGGCGGGCGAAGGCGGGCGCCAGATCGGCCGCCGTTCGCAGCATGGCCTGGCCTTTGCCGTCATAGCCTTCGCGCGTCGTTTTCAACACCGCGGGCAAGCCCAGATCGACCACCGCGCGGTCCAGATCCTCTGGCGTTTCGACCGCGCGCCAGGGCGCCGTCGCAATGCCCAATTGATTGATGAAGGATTTTTCGGCGATGCGATCCTGGCTGGTGCGCAGGATGGCGGGGGAGGGACGCACCGGTTTCAATGACGCCAGCAGGTCCAGCCCCTCGGCGCTGATATTTTCGAACTCGAAACTGATGACATCGACGGCGGCGGCGAATTCGCGCAACGATCTGGGGTCGTTATAATCGCTGATTGTCACGCCATGCGACACCTGCGCCGCGGGGCTGTCGTGTTCTCGGGTCAGGATATGACAGCGGTAGCCCAATCGCGCCGCCGCCAGAGCCGACATCCGGCCAAGCTGACCGCCGCCCACGAGGCCAATCGTCGCATTCGGCGGCAGGAGAAACCGGGTCAAACCTCGCCACGCCGTGAGATGGGACGCCGACGCCGGCTCACGCGGGAGCGCCTGTTGGATCGGTGACGGGCGTTTCGGCGACGGCGTTCGATTGCCGCGCGCGCCAGGCATCCAAACGCGCCGCCACGTCCGGATCCGAAAGGCTCAGGATCGCGGTGGCCAATAAAGCGGCGTTGATCGCGCCGGCGCGGCCGATCGCCAGGGTGCCGACCGGGATGCCGGCGGGCATTTGCGCGATCGACAGCAGGCTGTCCATGCCTTTGAGCGCATGCGATTCGACCGGCACGCCCAGTACGGGGAGGGAGGTCCACGCCGCCGCCATGCCCGGCAGATGCGCGGCCCCGCCGGCGCCCGCGATGATGACGCGAAGACCGCGTTCGCGCGCGCCGATCGCGTATTCGCGTAGCCGGTCGGGGGTGCGATGCGCCGAGACGATGCGCTGTTCGTGCGGGATCCCAAGGGCGGTCAGAGTCTCGGCTGTGTGACACATGGTGGTCCAATCCGATTGGCTGCCCATGATCAGACCGACGAGGGGTGAGGAGAAGACCATCGATGTGGCCGCGTCAGGCGATATTGTCGGGGATCAGGCGGCTTTCCAGCCAGCCGATCTCGTCGCGCAGCATCAGTTTGCGCTTCTTCAATCGCTGCAGATGCAGTTGGTCGATCGCGCCCTGATCGGCCAGGCGGGCGATCACGGTGTCGAGATCGCGGTGTTCGCTTCGAAGCTCATGCAACTTGCGCAGCAGGGAATCACGATCAACTAGCATGGGTTCTGATTACCATGAAAAAAACACGGCGGCGCGGTTTCTTTAACGCGGAATTTCCTGGCATCCCGGTTGCTCACGGCGCTAGCGTTGCTTACCGGCGTCTTAACGGCCTTGGTTGTCGGGACGGCGGGGACAAAACCGGTATTGATCGGAGAATGATCGCTCATGAACCTGAACGCGAGACTGGACGCGCTGACACAGCGCCATGCTTCACTCGAAACCCGTATCTTCGATGAGGACAACCGGCCGCGGCCCAATACGACCGCTCTGTCTAAGCTCAAAATTGAGAAGTTGCACATCAAAGAGGAGATGGAGCGAATACGCTCATCCCTGCACTGAACCCGCACGACGCGCCGTCCCGCCCTCTCAGGCGGCTTCTTCCTCTTCGGGGGGAGGCGGGACGGGGACGGCGTGACCATCCCGCTGCAACCGGTCATTCGCGGAGGTCACGGCGGCGTTCAAATCCGTCTGGCTGCACAGGCCAAGGATGACCGGGTCGCGCGGCTTGATGTTGGCGCTGTTCCAATGCGTCCGTTCACGCACTTTCTGGATCGTTTCCTTGGTGGTGCCCAACAGCTTGCCCACCTGGGTTTCCGATAATTGCGGGAAATTGCGCAGCAGGTAGGCAATGCCGTCCGGCCGGTCATTGCGCTTCGCGACCGGCGTATAGCGCGAGCCCTTGCCGCGTTTCATCACCGGCAACGCCACCGGCATCAGCTTCAACCGCAAAGCCGGATCGGCCTCGCAGCGGCGGATATTCTCCGCCGTCACCTGACTGTTGGCGATGGGATCATAGCCGACAATGCCCTGCGCGACCTCGCCATCCGCGATCGCCTGCACCTCCAGCGGGTGCATGCCGCAGAACTCCGCGATCTGGGTAAATGTCAGCGCGGTCTTTTCGATCAACCACACGGCGGTGGCCTTGGGCATCAGCGGCAGGGACATGGCGGATCACTTTCCTGGACCACCCGGGCCGGAATCACGTTCCCCGGGGGAAGCGTGCGGACCTGGGAGAGCCGGGGGATATCGCAAGTGGCCAGGGGTGGGTCAAGGCCGCGCGGCGGTATTATACTGACAAAGTGAAATAAAGGAGACGAAGATGGCCGAGGAAGACGACGTCCAACCCCGTAAAAAGATCCGGTTGGAACGGCTGGTGCTGGAAACGTTGGGGATCGGGGAACTGCGCGCCTATATCTCTGAGCTGCGCGATGAAATCACCCGGGTCGAGGCCGATATCGCGCGCAAGAACAACCATAAAAGCGCCGCCGACGCGTTTTTTCGCAAACCGTCCTGAAACGCGAAAAGGGCTGGCCGAAGCCAGCCCTCCGTCTTCCAAGCCTCAGGCCGCCTGCGCCTGGACCTGACCGTCATTCGCGATCACGGGCGCGATCACGGGCGCGATCGCGGGCGCCTCGGGGCGCGGCGCGCCGGAGATCTCGATCCGGCGCGGTTTCAACGCCTCGGGCACCATGCGTTTCAGGCCGACATGCAGCAGACCGTTATCCAGGTCCGCCCCATCCACGACCATGTGGTCGGCGAGGACGAAACGCCGCTCGAACGCGCGGCCGGCGATGCCGCGATACAGCACCTCGTACTGACGCGCCGGCGCCGCCGGACGGCCGGACACGATCAGCGTGTTGTCCTTGACCATGATGTCGAGTTCATCGGAGCGGAAACCCGCGACCGCGACGGTCAGGCGGTAAACGTCGTCGGAGACGCGTTCGATATTGTAGGGGGGATAGCCGGTGGCCTCGGTGCTGGCCGCCGCGTTATCGACGAGGCGGGCAAGGCGGTCGAAGCCGATCGCGGTACGGAACAAGGGTGCGAAGTCAATCGTCGTCATGACAAAACCTCCTGAAGGAGCATGGTGCCGTTAAGATGAACCGCCCAAATGGGCCGGTCCGGAGAGGGTCGCCGGAACCCCATCAGGGCGCTCCGGTGATCCCAATCTGGTCACGCATTCCGCTGGTTCAAGAGGATATTTTCGGGGTTGGCGTGGGTACGGCGCACGAAATCAACACGGATACCGATGGAAAGGTCCGCTGGGGTCAGTTCAAAAAAATCTTGCCGGGATTCATGATCCCGCGCGGATCCAGCGCCTGCTTCACCGCGTACATCACCGCGAGCGCGTCCGCCCCGTGCTCACGTTCCAGAAATTCCCGCTTGCCGATCCCGACCCCATGCTCCCCGCTGCAGGAACCGCCGAGGTCCAGCGCGCGCGCGACGATTTTCTTGTCCAGTTCCCAGGCGCGGGCGAGGCCGTCCGGCTCGGGCGGCACCAGGATCACCGTATGGAAATTGCCATCGCCCACATGGCCGACGATCGGCGCCGTCAGCCCCGAGGCGGCGATGTCGTCCTTCGCACCCAGAATGGCCTCATTGAGGCGGGAAATCGGCACGATGGCGTCGGTCGCGATGCCGGTGTGACCCGGTTTCAACGCCAGCGCGGCCCATAGCGCGTCATGCCGCGCCTGCCATAATTTATCGCGATCCGCCCGATCGATCGCCCATTGGAACCGCTGCCCATCGCAGGCGCGGGCGATATCCTCGGCCTGGTGGGCCTGTTCCTTCACGCTCGCGTCGCTGCCGTGGAACTCAAAGAACAGGCTTGGCGCGCGCTCCAGGCCTTCCAGCTTCGAATAGGCGATGCAGGCTTCCATCTGCACCTCATCCAGCAATTCCATCCGGGCGACCGGAATGCCCATTTGCATGATCCCGATCACCGTTTCCACCGCGGCTTTCAGCGAGGGAAACTGACAGGTGGCGGAAGAGATCGCCTCGGGGATGCCATGCAACCGTAACTGGATTTCGGTGATGACGCCCAAAGTGCCCTCCGAGCCCACGAACAAGCGCGTCAGGTCATAGCCGGTGGACGATTTGCGCACCCGTCCGCCGGTTTTGATGATCCGCCCATCCGCGACGACGACCGTGAGGCCCATCGCGTTCTCCCGCATCGTGCCGTAGCGCACCGCGTTCGTCCCCGACGCCCTGGTGGCGCACATGCCGCCGATGGTGCAGGCCGAGGTGCCGGGGTCGACCGGAAAAAACAAGCCGAGATCGCGTAAATGCGTGTTCAACTGGTCGCGCGTCACACCGGCCTGGACCCGGCAATCCAAATCGGCCTGGCTGACGTCCAAAACCCCGGTCATCCTGGACATATCGACCGTGATCCCGCCCCGCACCGGGGTGACATGCCCCTCCAGCGAGGTACCGGCCCCCCAGGCGACCACGGGAACATGGCCCGCGTGACACAGGGCCAGCAGGCGCGAAACTTCCTCGGTCGTTTCGACGAAGGCGACGGCATCGGGCAGCACCGGCGGCTGCGTGTCCTGGCCATGCGAGTGATGCTCTCGCAAGGCCTGGTTGACGGTGATCCGCGCGCCCAAAAATTGGCTTGCCTGGTCGATGACTTTGGCGATTTCGGCGTCTGACATCGGCGTTGGCTCCTGGGCGACAGGTTGGGGGAGCATGGTTTGGCGCCGTCCATGGTTGATGACAAGGGCGGGAGTCGAGGATCATCAGGGCGCTGCCCTGAAACCCGCCAAGAGGCTCTGCCTCTTGAATCTCCGCCAAAGGGCATGGCGCTTTGGGATCTGTCCGTTTGGTGAGGATGTGTGAGGTGGCCTCCTCACACATCCTCCCCAAACGGGACCATGCCCCTTGGCGAATTTCAGGGTCGGCGCCCGGATTGGCCCAGGAACGGCAACCGGCGATTGTTAAGTTGACAACGATCTGGATGACTGATTGTATCTGGATGTGAGCCAGAACTCAAATCTGGTGCCGAATTGC
>JAYVXQ010000198.1:0-16953 GCA_043785025.1 Acetobacteraceae bacterium | reverse complement strand
TATTTCGTCAATCCGCGGCGGGACGAACTGTATTTCGTCACCAGCACGCCGGAACCGGATTTCGCGGTCGAATCGTGGTCGGCCAAGGGCGATCGTTCGGTGCTGCGCGCGGCCTATGATACGTTCCACCCGACGGTGCGCGCCATCCTGGCCGCCTGTCCCGACGTGCATAAATGGGCGCTGGTGGTGCGGGATCCGCTGCCATACTGGACCGAGGGCCCGGTGGCTCTGCTGGGGGATGCCTGCCATCCGATGACACCCTATATGGCGCAGGGGGCGTCGACCTCGATCGAGGATGGCGCCGTGCTGGCGCGCTGTCTGGCGGGCGTCGACCGGGACGGGGTCGCGGCGGCTTTGAAACAATACGAGCGGACGCGGTTGGGGCGGACGGCGGAAATCCAGCGGACGTCAGCCCAAAATACCTGGCTGCGCGGATCCACCAACGCGGACTGGGTTTATGGCTACGATGCGCTGACGACGCCGTTGGGCTGAGGGAGAGACACCATCATGGATTTCGATCTGTTTGTCATCGGCGGCGGCTCGGCGGGAGTGCGCTGCGGGCGGGTCGCGGCGGGCCACGGGGCGCGGGTCGGCGTTGCCGAGGAACGGTTCTGGGGCGGCACCTGCGTCAACATCGGCTGCGTCCCGAAGAAACTGCTGGTGCAGGCCGGCGAATATGGCGCTTGGGCTGAGGATGCGAAGGGCTTCGGCTGGACGATCACCAAGGGGCCGCATGACTGGAACGCGCTGATCGCGGCGAAGGATCGGGAGATCTCGCGGTTGGAGGGCGTCTACCGAAAGTTGATGGCGACCACGACGACGTTCGACGCGCATGCGCGGTTTTTGGACCCGCATACGCTGGATGTCGGCGGCAAGCGGATCACAGCGGAAAGGATCGTGATCTGCACCGGCGGTAAGCCGGAGCGGCCGCCGATCCTGGGTGCGGAGCTTGGGATCATTTCGGATGACGCGTTTTATTTGCCGGTGATGCCGCGCAAAGTCGTGATTTGTGGTTCCGGTTTCATCGCGGTCGAATTCGCCGGGATCTTCAACGCTCTGGGCGCGGAAACGCATCTGGTGTATCGCCAGCCCTTGCCGTTGCGTGGCTTCGATCAGGACATGCGCGAAGGTCTGGCCGAGGCTCTGGCGGGCAATGGGGTCATTCTGCATCCGAATTCATCTCTGGTGAAGCTGGAAGCCGATGGCGAGCAACGCGTGCTGACCTTTGGCGCGGGGGAAACGATCCGCGCCGATCTCGTGTTTTTCGCCACGGGCCGGGTGCCGAATACGGCGGGCCTCGATCTGGACAAAGCGGGCGTGACGACGAAACCGAATGGCGCGGTCGTGGTGAGCGCCAGGCGGCAAACGTCGCAACCGCATATCTACGCCATTGGCGATGTCACCGATTATATCAATCTGACGCCGGTTGCCCTGGGTGAGGGGCATGCGCTGGCGGATACTTTGTTCGGAAAGAACCCGCGGGAATTGTCGTTGCGGAACATCCCCTCGGCGGTGTTTTCCACCCCACCGGTCAGCACGGTCGGACTGACCGAGGACGAGGCGGCGGCGGAGGGGCCGATCGATGTCTACGTGTCGAAATTCACCCCGATGCGGCATAATTTGTCGGGACGGGGGCGCAAATCGATCATGAAACTGGTGGTCGATCAGGCCAGTCAGAAAATCCTCGGCGTGCACATGTTGGGCGAAGACGCGCCGGAGATCGTGCAGGGCATGGCGATCGCGGTGATCATGGGCGCCACCAAGCAGGATTTCGATCGGACGGTGGGGATCCACCCGACTTCGGCGGAGGAATTCGTCACGATGCGGACGCGCACGCGGGTCGCGGGCATCGCGAAAGCGGCGGAGTAACAGCATGCGCAGACGGGCATTTCTGGGGACGAGCGCGGCGGCGGCTGCCTTGCCGCGTCCGGCGATCGGCGGGACTGCGAAAACCCTGATTTTCGTGCCGCAGGTGAACCTGACCAGCCTCGATCCCGTATGGACCACGGCGACACCAACCCGGAATTTCGCGCTGATGGTCTACGAGGGTCTGTATGGGCGCGATCTGGCGTTCAATCCTCAGCCGTTGATGCTGGAAGGCCACACGGTCGAGAATGACGGCAAGCTCTGGACCATGCGGCTGCGCGAGGGGATGCTGTGGCACGACGGCACGCGCGTGCTCGCCAGCGATTGCGTGGCGTCGTTGCAGCGCTGGTTGAAGCGGGATTCGGCGTCGACGGTGATCATGGAGCGGGTGATCTCGTTCGAGGCGAAGGGCGATCGCGACATTGTCTGGACGCTGCGAAAACCGTTTCCGCTGCTGCCGCATTTTCTGTCGAAAGTGCAGCCGCAGCCGGTGATGATGCCCGAGCGGCTCGCCGCGACCGATCCGTTCAAGCAGGTGACGGAGATCGTCGGCAGCGGGCCGTTGAAGTTTTTGCCGGGCGAGTATGTGTCGGGCAGTCATGCCGCCTTCGCGCGGTTCGATGGATATCAGCCGCGTCAGGAGAAGCCTTCGTATAACGCGGGCGGTCATGTCGTGAACGTGGACCGCGTGGAATGGCGGGTCATTCCAGATGCGGCCACCGCCGCCGCGGCATTGACGGCGGGCGAGGTGGACTGGCTGGAACTGCCGCAACCCGATCTCATTCCACTGCTGGAAAAAGCCAACGGCGTGACCACCGGGCTTTTGGACATTTACGGCACCGTGTCGATCTTGCGGCCGAACCATCTGACCGCGCCGACCAATAACGCGAAGCTGCGCCGCGCGATGCTGGCCGCGATCGATCAGGTGGAAGTGATGCAGGCCGCGATGGGCGAGGTCCCCGATACCTGGAAAGCGCCGATGGGATTCATCGTGCCCGGCATGCCCTCAGCGACCGAGGCGGGCATGGACGCGGTGCGCAAGCGCAAGACGCGCGATCAGTTGAAACGCATGGTGGTGGAATCCGGCTATAACGGCGAGCGTCTGGTGTTTCTGCATCCGACGGATCAGTTGATCTATCACGCGGTGTCCACCGTCGCGGTCGACGCGTTCCGCAAGATCGGGATCAACGTCGACGAGCAGATGCTGGACTGGGGGACGGTGATCCAGCGCCGCCCGTCCAAGGAGCCAGTGGAGAAAGGTGGGTGGTCGATGTTCCCCGCCGGGGCGCCCGCGCCTGAATTCGTCGATCCCATGCTGTCGAACCCCATGCGCAGCAACGGGGCCAAGGCGTGGTTCGGCTGGCCCGACGATCCGAAGCTGGAAGCGGCCTATGCCGGATGGATCGACGCGCCGGACGACGCGACGCGACGGAGTTTGGAGGCGGATTATCAAATGGCGGCATTCGACTCCGTGCCGGTCATTCCCTGCGGGACCTACCGGCCGCGCGCGGCGTGGCGGTCCAATCTGAGCGGCCTGGTCAAAGGCTCCGCGCCGGTGTTCTGGGGCGTGGAGAAAACCTAGAGCGCGATCGTCTGAAGTTGAACCAACTTCAGATGGGAATCGCCCTCTGAAACTTAACAAACGCGGATCTTGATCGCGTCAACCTGACGCGATCAAGGTCTGGGAGTCTCCGAACATGCCGGACAAAAGAATGATGCGTTTGGGCGCGTTCATGCGGCCGGTGTCGATCCATACCGCGTGGTGGCGTTACCCCGGCTCGTATCCCGACGCGAATTTCAACCTGAAACACATCACCCGCTTCGCCCAGAAACTGGAGGCGGGGAAATTCGACGCGTTTTTCATGGCCGATCATCTGGCGGTGTTGAACATGCCGATGGCGGCGTTGAAGCGCAGCGCCACCGTGACGTCGTTCGATCCGATGGCGCTGCTGCCGGCTTTGGCCGTCACGACCGAGCGATTGGGTCTGATCGCCACCGGCTCCACCACATTCGACGCGCCGTATCATGTCGCGCGGCGGTTCGCGTCGCTGGATCATATCAGCGAGGGGCGCGCGGGTTGGAACATTGTCACGACCTCCAACCCCGACGCGGCGCTGAATTTCGGCCTTGACGATCACATGGAACATGACGAGCGTTACGCCCGCGCGCGCGAGTTCTTCGATGTGGTCACCGGATTATGGGATTCATGGGCTGATGACGCGTTCATTCGCGATGTTGAAAACGGCGTGTATTTCGACCCGGAGCGGCTGCATGTGCTGGATCACCGCGGCAAATATTTCAAGGTCCGGGGTCCGTTGAATGTCGCGCGGCCCGTGCAGGGCTGGCCGCTGATCGTGCAGGCCGGCGCGTCGGACGCGGGACGGCAATTGGCGGCGGAAACGGCCGAAATGGTGTTCGCCGCCGGCGGGCCGATCGGCGATTCTCAGGCCTATTACACCGACGTGAAGAACCGGGCGCGCGCCGCCGGCCGCGACCCCGAGCATGTGAAAATTCTGCCGGGCTGTTTGGTCGTGGTCGGCGATACGGTCGAACAGGCACAGGCGAAACGCGCGCATTTGGACAGTCTGGTGCATCCCGACAGCGGCATGGCGTCGCTGTCGATCGCGTTGGGCACTGACGCCTCAAAATTCGATCTGGATGGAAATTTGCCGGACATTCCCGAAACAAACCAAAGTCAAAGCGGGCGGCAGCGCGTGATCGATCGCGCGCGACGCGGCAACCTGACCGTGCGGCAATTGGCCCAAGCCCTGGGCAGTTACGGCGGCCTGGCTCTGGTGGGAACGGCGAAGACGATCGCGGATCAGATGGAGGCCTATTTCACAGCCCATGCCTGCGACGGGTTCAACATCATGTTTCCGTTCGTGCCCGAAGGCCTGGACGATTTCGTCGATCAGGTCGTGCCGGAGCTGCAACGGCGGGGTTTATTCCGGCGTGAATACGAAGGCAAGACCTTGCGCGAGAACCTCGGTGTGCCGCGCCCGTCCAATCGATTTTTTCCCGAAACAAAAGGCTTCTCATGAGCGATTTCAAACCCCGTCTCGGCGGTCATATCCTGGCGGATGCGCTGGTCGCGCAGGGGATCGACCATGTGTTCGAAGTGCCCGGCGAGAGTTTTCTCGACACGCTGGATGGCATGCACGACGCGGCGGATAAATTGAAACTGATCACCTGCCGGTTCGAGGCGGGGGCGGTGAACATGGCCGAGGCCTATGGCAAACTGAAAGGCAAGCCGGCGGCGGCGATGGTAACGCGGGGACCGGGGGCGTGTCATGGCGCGATCGGGGTGCATGTGGCGATGCAGGACAGCACGCCGATGCTGCTGTTCGTGGGGCAAATTCCGCACGAGGACACCGGCCGCGACGCGTTTCAGGAAATCGACTACCGTCAGATGTTTGGCTCGGTGGCGAAATGGGTGACGCAGATCGATCACGCGCATCGCATCCCCGAGATCGTGGCTCACGCGGTGGATGTCGCGACCTCCGGCAGGCCGGGACCGGTGGTGATCGCGTTGTCCGAGGAAATGCAGAAAGATTTCGCCAGTGTCCCGGATTTGCCGCGGGCGCCTGGGTCGGTGGCGTTTCCCGATCCGGCGGCGTTGGCGAAAATGCGGGAGATGATCGCATCGTCGAAGCGGCCGGTCGCGATCGTCGGCGGGTCCTGCTGGACGGAGCAGGGGCGCGCCGATCTTGGAAAATTTCTGATCGATAACGACATTCCGGTGACCGTCGGATTCCGGCGCCAGTCGCATTACAACGGCGCTTCGTTGAATTTCGCCGGCGATCTCGGCGTCGGCTCCGATCCTGGGCTCATGAAACGATTCAAGGACACCGATCTGATCCTGGCGATCGGCAGCCGGTTGGGCGACGCGGTCACGCAGGGGTTCACGCTGCTCGACAAAGCCGGCGCGGTGCCGATCATTCAGATATTGCCCGATGGGTCGGATCTTGGGCGAGTGTTCCGGCCGGCCTTGGGCATCGTGTCGGATTTGAACGCGTTCGCATCGGCTGCCGTGGCTCTGGCGCCGGTCACGCCGGTTTGGTCGGACTGGACGCGGGATTTGAGGTCGTTGCGCGAAGCGCAGCGGGCGGTGCCGAATTATGAGGGCACGCTGAATCTCGGGACGGTGATGCGCGAGCTTGAGACGCTGATGACCGAGGACGCGATCGTCACCACCGACGCGGGCAACTTCGCGGGTTGGGCCACGCGGTTTCTGAATTTCTCCGACAAGCAGCGCTATATCGGGCCGACCAATGGGGCGATGGGGTATTCGGTGCCCGCCGCGATCGGGGCCGCGATCACCTATCCGCAGCGGATGGTGATCAGCATGGTCGGCGATGGCGGCTTCATGATGACGGGCCAGGAACTGGCGACCGCGTTCCATCACGGCGCCGCGCCGATCGTGCTGGTGTTCAACAACAACCAGTTCGGCACGATCCGCATGCATCAGGAACGCGCTTATCCCTGGCGGGTCACCGGCACGCAGGTCACCAATCCCGATTTTTGCAAATACATCCAGGCCTTCGGCGGCCATGGTGAGGTGGTCAGCGAAACCGAAGCCTTCACCCCCGCGTTTCAACGTGCCGTCGCCAGCGGCAAGCCGGCGGTGATCGAGTTACGGATGAATCCCGATCAAATTTCGACGCGCATGACCATCGCCGACATGCGCGCGGGGAAAACACCGCCCCCAGGCCATCAGGGTGCATGACGGACGGGATCGGCGAGTCAGGGCGCCTCTATGCCGCGGGTGAGCTGGATCGGGCGGCGCGGATCTGTCTGCGTCTGATCGCGGCCTCGGCGGATGATTTCGACGCGCTGCATCTTCTGGGCGTGATCTGCACCCGGTCAGGGTATCGCGCCGATGGCGTTGCGTATCTGGAGCGCGCGGCGGCGCGACAGCCGGACGCGCGGCTGCTGTGGGGCAATCTCGGCGCCGCGTATGGCGCGATGCAGCGGTTCGATCGGGCGGAGGCGGCGTACCGGCGTGCCCTGGCGCGCGACGGCGACAGTCCGGACATGCTGAATAACCTCGGCCTGGCCTTGAACGGGTTGCAGCACGGCGACGCGGCGCTCGCGGCGTTCGAGGCGGCGCTGGCGCTCGATCCCGCGCATGACGCCGCCTGTTTCAACCGGGCGCGGGCGGCGGCGGCGCAAGGGCGGCTGGCGGAGGCCGAGACGGGGTTCCGGGCGCTGTGGGACCGGCTGACGCCTGATACCGCGCCGGATCGCATCGCCAGCCTCAGCAGCGACTACGCCCGGCTGTTGATGGATCTGGGCCGGCCGGAGGAGGCTCTGGCGATCGTGCGTGACGACCGGGTGCCGGCGCCGCGTTGGAACGAATCGCTGATCCTGCTGCTATTGGGTCGGTTCGAGGAAGGATGGGCCGCCTATGAGGCGCGTTGGGATGCGCCGAATCATGAGCGGGCGCATCCCGATTTCAGCGTCCTCGATCTCGATCGCGTCGCCGGGAAAATCGTGCTGGTGACGGGCGAGCAAGGGCGCGGCGATATCATCCAGTTCCTGCGCTATGCCAATCCGCTGGCCGATCGGGGCGCGCGGGTGCTGCTGATGGTGCCGGAGGATGTGCGGCCGCTGGCGGAGCAGATGCTCGCGGTCGAAAGCGTGGTGTGCCCCGAGGATGACATGCCCGCGTATGATTTCCGGACCTCAATGATCAGTCTGCCGCTGGCGTTTCGCACGCGGCTGGAAACAATCCCTGGAGAGACGCCGTATCTGAGCGCCCCCGCCGCGCGCATCGCGGCGACGCGGCATCGTTTGGGGGCGCGAACGGACCGCAAGCGTATTGGCGTGGTGTGGTCGGGGTCGGCGGCGAGTCACGCGCGCTCGGCGATGCCGGCGGCCGCTCTGGGCCCGTTATTGTCCCGTCACGGTGTGGAATGTCATTGCCTGCAAAAGGAGATCGGCCGGGACGACCAGACGTGGCTGGACTCTCATGGGCTGGTGACCACGCATACCGATGCGCTGCGGGATTTCGGGGATACCGCGGCGTTGATCGCGGCGATGGATCTGGTGGTTACGATTGATACGGCCGTCGCGCATCTGGCGGGTGCGATGGGGCGGCCGGTGTGGATCTTGCTGCCGTTCGATCCGGATTGGCGCTGGCTTTTGGGGCGTGACGACAGTCCCTGGTATCCCACGGCGCGTCTGTTTCGCCAGCCCAGTCGTAACGATTGGGCGGGTGTGGTCGATCGGGTGTTGGCGGCGCTGCCGTTTTGACGGCGGCTTCTTCAGACCTATGGCGTGAACAGGCGCTGCCACTCCGTCTTGGCCTTTTTAATGTCGTCCGCCGTGATCGCGTTCCAGTCGATCGGCAGCACCGTCAATTGATCGATCGCCGGGGCGTAGTCGGGATTGGGGCTTTGGAAGCCCGAGCGCATCGACATCAACGCCTCCCGCCGCGACAGGATCGTCTGACCCGCCTCGGACAAGGTGAAATCCAGCCAGAGTTTCGCCGCGTTCGGATGCGGCGCCTTCGTCAGGATGAAGGTGCCGTCTGGTAAAAGCACGATCCCCTCTTTCGGTAGCAAGAACTTCAGGTGCGCGCCTTTCTCGTTCGACTGCAGGAACCGGCCGGGCGAGCCGCCGAATGTCATGAGATCCTGGCCGGTGATCAACGCCTCGGCGGTTTGTTCTGACCGGACAATGAAGCGCGGCTTCATGTTCGCCAGTTCCTGAAAAAATTCGAGACCGAGATGGCGGCGCAGGCCCATGTAACTTAAAAGCCCCGTGGCGGAGTTGGGGGCATCGTTGGTGCTGATACGGCCGGGCGAGACGGCGCCCAACACGTCGCGCCACGACGTGCCGGCGAATTTCGTGATGTCGGCGTTCCACCCGGGGACGAAACAATAGGATCCCACGGGCACGAAATACCCGGCGCGTCCCAGACCGGCGGCGACGGCTTTCGCGTAATGCGGATGCTCGGGACTGTCGTATTTCATCACGTGATTATTGGCGACCAGACTGTTGATCCAGGGCGGGGAGGCGAGGGAGGCCACATCGATCGTGACGTTTCCGGAATTGACCTCCTGTTCCACCCTTGTGACCAAAGCGAGTGTCGCGCTGAGGGTATATTTCACCGCGAAATTCGCCGGCATGCCATAGGTCTTGCGAAACGCGGCGGTCATTTCGTCGTTCGTTTCGGGATTGACCACGGCGTCCCAGTAAGCGATGGCGCCCTCGGATTTCGCCGCCGCGATCATTGCCCGCAGCGCGTCTTTTCGCTCGGGTGGCGCGGCGGCGACGGCGGGCGGATCGTCGGCGGCCAAGGCGGGCACCGGCATGAACGCCAGCGCGGTTAACAGGCAGGCAATGAGGTTTTTCCTCATGATATTTCTCTCCCTTGAACCTTTTTGGCGTTACCGCACGAACACCCATTCATCCGGCGTCATCGTGACATCCACGCGCTCACCTTTTTCAAATCCCGCCGCGGGTCCCGAGGCGCGCAGATGCACGCCCGCGACGTTGATCACGTAATCCTCGTCCGCGCCCTGGAAGCTCACCGCCTCGACCACGCCGGCCGCGCGCTCGGGGTGCGAAGGCCGCAGCAATTTCACCGCGTCGCGGCGAATGCAGGCGAGGACGCGTCCGCCCATCGGTAATTCGGTATCCCGTGCGGCGCGGCCGCGCACGACCAGCCGGTCGCTCAGTTCCACTTCCAGATATTCCGTGTCGGGCACGGCTTTGATCAACCGTCCCTCCAGCACGTTCATGCCGAAGAACCGGGCGGTGAAGGCGCCGCGGGGATGGCGGAACATGTCGCGGGCATTGTCCGTCGCCTCGATCGCCCCCGCGTTCATCAGGATGATCCGATCGGCGAGGCCGAACGCCTCCGCCTGGTCATGCGTGACGTAAATCGCGGTAAAGCCCAGTTTGTCGCGGAGTTCGCGGAGTTCTATGCGCATTTGCTGACGGAGGGTGGCGTCCAAATTCGACAAAGCCTCATCGAACAGAACCAATCTTGGTTGATGCACCAAAGCGCGGGCGAGGGCGATGCGTTGCTGCTGCCCGCCCGAAACCAGGGTCGCGGACCGGTCCTCAAATCCAGTCAGCCCCACCATGTCCAGCATCGCGCGGGCGCGGTCACGCCGCTCGGCCGCAGCTACGCCGCGCACCTTCAAGGGAAAGGCGACGTTCTCCGCGACCGTCATGTGCGGCCAAACGGCATAGGACTGGAAGACGATGCCAAGGCCGCGATGCTCGGGCTGGACGTCGACGCGGCGGGCGGTGTCGAACATCAGCTTGCCGTCGATTTCGATGGTGCCGGAGTCCGGCGTCTCCAGGCCGGCCAAACACCGCAAAATTGTTGTCTTCCCGCATCCACTGGGTCCCAGAAGCGCGATCGCCTCGCCGGCGGGCAGGTCGAACGTCACCTCAAACACCGCGGCATGGGCGCCGTAACGCTTGGTCAGATTCTGCACGCGCACCGAACTCATGCTTTTTTCCGCTCCATCCTGGCCTGGCTGAGGTGGAACAGCGCGAAGGCCACCAGCAGCAGGATCAACTGGACGACGGCCAGGGCCGCGACGTAACCCGAGCTGCGTTCGCTCAACACCACCATCGCCACGCTGATCGTTTCGGTGCCATGGGCGTATAACAGAATTGTCGCGCCGAGTTCGCGGACGAAAATCACGAACAGCATGAGCCAGGCGGCGACCAGTGAAGGCCGCAACAGCGGCAGCATGACGTGGCGCATCGTCTGCGACCAGGACGCGCCGGAGGATCGGGCACTTTGTTCAAGTTCGGGACTGATCGCCATGAACATGGCGGTGACTCCCCGGGTGGCGAAGGGCAGGAACCGCGCGATATAGGCGATCAGGATGATGCTGAGCGTGCTGTAAAGCGGTGTGTGCAGCGCCATGATCAGGAAGCCGAGGCCGAGGATGATGCCGGGAATGCCCAAAGGCAGCGACAGCAGGGTTTCCGCCAAAGCGCGCCGCTTCGGATCGCCGCGGGTCAGATAATAACCCTGCAGCACCGCCAACGCGACCCCGATCGTGGCCCCTGAAACCGCCAGGATCATGCTGTTACTGATCGCCGTGCGGGTCAGATCGTATTTGGTCAGCACGTAATCGAAATTACCCCAGGTGGTGGTGCGCCAAAGGAACACGCCCGTCCAGAGTTTGGAAAACGCGACCATCAGCAGCGCCGCCAACGGCAGCAACACGCCGCCGCCGATGTAAATCGCCTCCAGCGTCAGGGCCGCGATCTTGGCGGGCGGACGCAACCGGATCAGCCGCGGGCGGTAACCCTTGCCGGTAATCGTATCGAAGCGGCGGCCCGCGAGATAACGCCTCTGCCACAGCGTCAGCAGCATGGTGATGGTCAGCACGACGATGCCGAACGCGGCGGCGCGGCCCAGATCGGATGGGTATTGCACCATCGCGAAAATCTCGGTCGGCATGAAGCGGATGCCGCGCGGCGCGCCCAAGGCCAGCGGCACGTCGAACAGGCCGGCCGAGGTGACGAACACGATCAACGCCGCCGAACTTAACGCGGGCATCACCAGCGGCAATGTCACGTACCAGATCGCCGGCCAGAAGGAGGCGCCGTGGACCCGTGCCGCATCCTCGAACGCCGCGTCCATCTGGCGCAAGGGCGGGATCACGAACAAATAAACATAGGGTGTGTAGAACAGCGTCAGGACGAAGATCACGCCGGGTACGCTGTAGATATTCAGCCAGGTCAGCGACACGTCCAAATAGGTCCGCGCCAAAGTCGGGATCAGCCCGCCATGCGGGGCCAGCAGCCAAATCCAGGAGATGGCGCCGACATAGGGTGACAGGAAGAACGGCACTAAATTCGCCGTATCCAGCCACTGCCGTCCCGGCATGTCGGTGCGCGCCACCAGGAACGCGAGGCTGAACCCCAGCAACAGGCTGAAGATGGTCGTGAAAACTCCGGCGATCAGCGTGTTGGCCGCCGCCGAGAGAAATCGCGGATCGGTGAACAGATTGACGAAATTGTCCAACGACGGGCGCGGTCCGGCGTCGGTCCAGACGATCAGGGCGCGCACCAGGGTGGCCAGAAACGGTCCGGAGATCAGCGCCACGCCGATCGCCACCCCCAACATGGGCAGCCAGGTTTGTGCCCATCGCGCGCGGTCGCCCGTCAAGTCCCGTTCGCTCCCTGTTGCCGCGGCCGATATGCGGCCGTCCGTTGGGTTCAAGCGCCCCCCGCGTTGCCCGCCGATATTGGCCCACACGCGGCGTTTATGATACCCAAGACGCGCGATATGTCTCGCCAGATCGTGCGATTGAGGAAAGATCCATGAAATTCGGCCTGTTTGGCGCCGCCACGGCGCAACGCTCCGATAACCCTGACGTCGATAGCGCGGCGGGTTTCCGCGATTACATCGATTATGTGATCGAGGCCGAGTCGCTCGGCTATGCCAGCAGCTTCATCGTCGAGCATCATTTCACCGGCTTCGGTCAGGTGTCCGCCACTCTGAACCTGTTGACCTGGATCGGGGCGAAGACAAACACGATCCGGCTTGGCACGGCGGTGATCGTGCTGCCCTGGCACAACCCCGTGCTGCTGGCTGAGCAGGCGGCGACGGTCGATCTGCTATCCGGCGGGCGGCTGGATTTCGGCGTCGGCAAGGGCTATCGCCACAATGAATACGCCAGTTTCCGCATTCCGATGGAAGAGGGCCAGGCGCGTTTCGATGAGGCGATCGACGTCATCACCAAATCCTGGGTTTCGAACGAGCGGTTCAACTTCGCTGGTAAATTCTGGAACTTCGACGCTATCGTGGTGGAGCCGCCGACCGTCCAACGTCCGCATCCGCCGTTCTGGCAGGGCGCGGGTCATCCCGACTCGATCCGGCGGGTCGCCGCGCGTGGGCATAATTTGTTGCTGGATCAATTCGCCTCGATCGACGAAACGGTGCGCCGTTTCAACGTTTATAAGGATGCCATGCTGGCCAACGGATTTGGCTTCAATCCGAACCAGGTCGGCGTCGCCCGCGCTTTTTTCGTCGCCGACAATAAGGCCGACAAGGACGCGGCGATCGAGCGGCGCATAGCGGCGCAAAAACGCCTGCACGGCATCAGCCAGCGGCCCGACGGCAACAACACCGCCAGCATCATGGCGTTTTCCGACACGCGGGAGGCGAATGAGGAAGCGACCCTGTTCGGCACGCCCGATGAAATCATCGCCAAGGTCCAGCGCCTGCGCGATGAGGGCGTTGAGTATATTCTGTTGAACGGCGGCGGCACGTCGCGTGAAAACCTGCGCCGTTTCGCGCGCGAGGTGATCCTGGCCTTCAGGACCTGAGCGGACGGGTGCGGCCCCCTGTATATTATCGCTTCGAGCGTCTGACGTTCTTCGGCGCTCAGTCTGACGAGGTACTTCCTGAACTCGATCTTTGACATGACCCGATTCCCGGCAACGTTGATAAAATTGCTCGTTCGTTATGGAATTCTGTCGATTGCAATGACCGGGGCCACTTATATACCTGATACGGTTTGGCGGGCGCTGGAAACGGATTATACCGCCGGGGTGCGCGGGCACGGCCGGCTCATGGCACCGGATAACACCCCACCGCCGTCAGATTTCCAAAGTTCTGAAACGGCGGCGGCAACGCCATCGATAACGAGGCGGTGACGGAGACCTGATAATAGTTCCCGGGCGCCGCGGCGCCATTACAACCGATGGCGGACGAGGCGACCACAACATTGGCGGAGGAAATCGCGACCGGCAGTCCCCAACCGAAAATGTTGCTCACGCTGTTGCCGGTCGTCGCCGCCTGAACCGCGAAATTCTGCGTCGCGGCCGTGTTGCCGCAGATCGAGGAGGGGTTGGTCAGTCCCACCGCACCGCATCGCGCCGAGTCGGACGCGACCACCTGAAGACAGGTCTTTGTCCACAACAGCAATCCGGTCTCCAGGACTGCAAACGTCACCAGGCACAGACACGACCCGATCACAGCGAACTCGACGGTGGTGGCCCCACGATGGTCGCGCCATACCCGGCCGCGCATCAGTGGGTCCGCGCCAGGACGGATTCCGATACCGGGATGTTGGCCAGGGGCATGAAATTGCCCATCAGACTGATGTTGGTATAAGTCGCGGCGATCCCGATATAGTATCCCGCCGCCGATCCGTCGGAGCAGACGGAGCCCTGCGACGATGCAGAAAATTGCTTCAGGCCGGGACTCGACGCCAGACAATACCATCCGGGCGCCGAATAACCCGTTGGCCACTCGGCCGGGCCGTTACCGGAATTCGTCGCTGTCACCGAGAGGTTCGCCGAGGTGGTGCCCCCGGGGCCAAGCATCGAGTATTGCACCACGGCCAACACCTGATCGAGGGTTGCGGTCGAGCCGGTCGCGCCGAGCTGCTGCAGCGTTGCGTATTCCATGCCCGAGGCGACCGCGTTCGCCAGGGCCGCCTTGCAAAAATACGCCCAACCGCAATCGAAGATCCCGCCGAGGATCAGACACATCAAAGGTCCGGCGAGCGCGAATTCCAGAGCGGCGGTGCCGCGGCGCGCGCCACGGCGACCCGGAGGTTGGCGACGCCAGTTCTTGAGTGACATAGTGCCTCCTGCTGACCCGAGGTGATTTGTTCGCCTTCCACCCCTGAGCAAACCCAGCGAACTACGCCATCAAAGGTTTCCGTCCCCTTTCATTTCCGCGGACACCCAGCGTTCGCCCGGAGTCGGCCGAACGAAACGAAAATTTAATCCCGCGAACGTCGAGGTTGCGCCCAGGTGGAATGAAATTTAAATAAATCTAAGTACCAAATTTAATAGGAAATTGAAAAAATTTGAGACGTTTAGGGACGAAACCAAGCCTTTTCGCGAGGCCTTGAGTCCGGACCCAGTCAGATAGCGCAATACTGCCGCGGGCATTTGATTAAAAAAAATATTTATCGCAGGTCTTTGGCAATTCAAGAGCGTGGACCGGGCATGGGTTGGAAGGGTGAAGGGAATTTGAAACCTTCTTTGGCTTTTTCTTACACGATGAAGTGGCGCCGGATTTAGAGAGAGTGAAAATGACAGGCATTCGTAATGTAAAACTTTTCCGAATATTCCACGGTTCGCGGTCGGATCGGCGCGGTAGCGTCGCGGTCTGGATCGCGACTATGCTACCGGGCATGATCATGGCGGCGTCGCTCGGGATCGAAGTCGGAGGATGGGGCGCGACGCAGGTTCGTACGCAACGAATAGCCGACGCCGCAGCCTCCGCCGGGGTGACCTACCTCAATCAAAGCTTTACCAATCCCACCGCCGCGCAATATCAGGCGACCGCGCTTTACGCGATCAGTGTGGCACAAATGAACGGGGTGGCCGCCGGCACAAACGTTTCGACCCCCTTGGCCTGCTCGGGCTGCGTCTATACTGCTCTTAACGGCAATGTCGCGGTGGCGATCGATTCCCGGACTCGACCGGTGGCCCTGTCCGTGACGGTCGCGACCCAAGTGCCGGCGCCTCTCTCCGCGATGTTCACTAGCGGCCAGTCGACTTATACGATCACCGCTAAGTCGGGCTCGGCGTGGATAGCGGCCGCGACCACATTCGGCAGCAGCACCGGCAGCAGCATGGGCGGGCAGCCGTGCGTGGTCGCCCTGGCCGGCGCGCGCCCGGGCGCACCCGCCAACACTTCAGTCTCCGCCATTTCTATGAACGGCACGTCCACCCTGACCGCCTCGCACTGCACGGTAACGTCGAACGCCGGCATTTCGTTCTCGGGCGGCCCTACGATGCAAGCTTCGGAGGTATATGCGAGCGGAACGATCAACTCGACTTCGAACATCACGGGCACCGCGCATCAGAACCAACCGCAGATCACCGATCCGTACTTGAACGTGTCGTCGTTGCAGACCGCACTTACTAACGCGAACCGCGCCACCGGCACCGGATCGATCGCTTGCAAGGGCGTCGGCCAGGGGACCAATTGCAGCAGCAGTTCGGCCGGATCGAGCGCGTACAGCTGCAACGGAGGTGGTTCGTGTACACTTTATCCAGGCACCTACACCTCGCTCGATCTTAATTCGAGCGCGAGTGTGATGCTGAGCGAAGGCCTGTATGTTTTCACTGACACGATCAACCTGGGTGGGCAATCCTCGGTGACCGGCACAAATGTGACCATCGTGCAATCGGCAACGACTCCCGGTGGATCAGCGAACTCGCTGACCATCGCCGGCGGAGCGGGCTTCGCGTTGACGCCGGCGACCCCAGCCGAGGTGGCGGGGTACCGAGAACGGACGAACAACACGTTGCCCGCACCAGTGTCTGGCGTCGCCTACGCGAGTCAGAGTTCGGCGACGTCCGCGATCTTCAAGGGAAACTCGACCAGCCCGTTGGAAGGCACGATTTATTATCCGAACGGCACGATGAAGGACCTCGGGACGGCCTCCGCCGGCACGCCGACCTGCTCGATCCTGATCGCGAAAGCAATCATCATCAGCGGTACGTCAACCTACCAGGCCGGCGGGTGCAGTTCCTACAACCTGCCGGACTTCGGCAGCCTGCCCGCGGTGTCGGTCGCCCGGCTGATCAACTGACAAAACGCCTAACGGCGGAAACGTATTTCACCGTCCAAATCAGGTGTGATTGGGCACTGGAATTTGCCCCCTATCGGCGTCCAAAATTGGCTCTGACGCAATCTTGATGAAGATTTGCGACCGCTGTCATCCCGCGCCAGGCAGACGAGCGCGAAGCAGATCAAGGCCAATTCTGCCATGGCCTATCAAACGCCGAGCGAAATTTTCGAGGGCGTTGCCTGTGAACCTGTGGACAACATTTCCGCATCGCCGCGCGTCGCTGCAATGTTGCCCACAGGCTCACAGGCACATCGTCAGGACAACGAAGTAAACATGTATTGACAAGTAAAGATAGGGGTTTGTACGGACCCTCAGACATTCCCCTCGGATCGGGAGGGGCATTGGAAACGCGGTAGGACTCTCTCTTAAATCGCCCCGATTCTTGTCCAACCGATGGGGACCATCTTATACCAACCCGCGTTGACGTTGACTCTTCGCCGCATGCCTATGATCTTGATAACAAGGGAGTTTTTTATCGCCCAAAGAGTCAACGTCAACGCGG
>JAYVXQ010000197.1:0-5581 GCA_043785025.1 Acetobacteraceae bacterium | reverse complement strand
GCATATTTATTGCGCGGGCGATGCGATTGGATTTCCCAGTCTGGCGTCCACGTCGATGGAGCAAGGACGGATCGCGGCGTGCCACGCGTTCGGGATGCCGCCGCCGCCCGCACCCGAGTTCTTTCCGTATGGAATTTATTCGGTCCCCGAAATATCCTCGGTGGGGCTGACCGAGCAGGAGGTGAAACGTCGAAGGATCCCCTATGAATGCGGGATCGCGCGGTTTCGCGAGACGTCGCGCGGGCACATCATGGGGCTCAGCACGGGCATGATGAAGATGATTTTCGCGTTGGACAGCGGGCGGCTTTTGGGCGTGCACATTGTTGGCGAGGGCGCGACGGAGCTGGTGCATATCGGCCAGGCGGTGTTGAACCTGGCGGGCACGCTGGATTATTTCATCGAGAATACCTTCAATTACCCGACTTTGGCCGAGGCGTATAAGATCGCGGCGCTGGATGCGTGGAATCGAATGCCGCGATCGTAATTCAGTGACGGACGCGGCGGGCCAGCATGCCGCCGAGGTCGTTAAAATGCCGCATCGAATGGAGATGGAGGTAGATCAGCTCCAACTCATCGGATTTCGCCATTTCCTGGAGGGTTTCGGCCGGTAGCGCTTTCAGCCGGTCGCGGTTGACGACGGAGAAACCGCTGAGCGCGGTGGTCTCCCCGCCGTCCATTTTCACCTGTGCCTGCATCGGTTCCAGCAGGCCAAGGGCTTTGACGCGGTCGCAGAACTGGCGCGTGGCGTTGAACTGAACCTGGTAGTCCTGCAAAAAATTCAATACGCCGGTGACGTAGGGGGAGATCGTGCCGTCCTCGGCGAAGAGGCGCTGTCCCCTGCCCTCGCGGTTGAAACCGGGGAAGGCTTCGTCGACGCACAGGACCAGGCGGTCGGCGGAATGGGAAAACACGAAAGGGTAGCGGCGCAGGAAGGCGGGGATGTATTTGCCAGACCACGTCCCGTCGGCGGCGATGAACAAATTCTCCTCGCCGCGCACGCCGAGAATGGCGGCGGGCACGTGCTCATTCTCCGTGCCGCCGAAGACGATGGGGCATTCGCTGGCGGTCAACGGGAACTCGGCGGCCATCAGCGGGACGGAGTTGACGCTGGCGCCGAAGGAAAAATTATTGCCGGTTTCGACGTACCAATCCTGGTGGCGTTCGCGCGAGACCGGCACCGCGTCACGGTAGATGAGCAATTGGGTGTTGACGGTCATTGCGCGGCCAGATCTGTCGCGCGCCAGGACACCGGCGGCATGGGCAGGCCGAGATTGCCGCGCAGGGTGCGGCTTTCATATACGGTGCGGAACAGGCCGCGCCGCTGCAATTCCGGGATGACCATATCGACGAAATCCTCCAACGAGCCAGGCAGCCAGGCGGGCATGACGTTGAACCCGTCAGCGGCGCCGTTCCGAAACCAGTGTTCCATCACGTCAGCGATCTGACCAGGGGTGCCGACGGTCAGCAGATGGCCGCGCGGGCCGGCGTTGTGGAGGCAAAGCTCCCACAGGGTCATGTTGTCGCGGCGGGCGGCCTCCAACAGCAGCTTCTGGCGGCTGAGCGGGCCGTTGGTGTCGCCCATTTCGGGCACCGGTCCGTGCAAGGGGAATTTATCGAGGCCGCCCACCCCGATCGTGTGTTCCAGCACGGCGATGCCAACGCTGGGGTGGATCAGCGATTGCAAATACTCGTATTTTTCGCGCGCCTCGGCCTCGGTATGGCCGACGACGGGGTAGATGCCGGGCATGATTTTCACCGCCGCGCGCGCCCGGCCATGCGCCTGGACGCGGGCGATGACGTCGGTATAAAAATCCCTTGCCCGATCGAAATGATCATGCGCGGTGAACACCAGTTCGCCGACGCGGGCGGCGAGATCGCGGCCGGTGTCGGAGGCGCCCGCCTGCACCAGCACGGGCCGGCCCTGGGGGGAGCGGGCGACGTTCAGCGGACCGCGCACGGCGAAATGCTTGCCGCGGTGGTGTAGCGCGTGCATCTTCGCGGGATCGTAATAAATCCCGGAGGCCTTGTCGCGGATGAACGCATCGCCCTCGAAACTATCCCATAATCCGTTCACGACATCGGCGAACTCGGCGGCCCGGTCGTAACGATCGGCGTGCGCGACGTGCTGATCGCGGCCGTGGTTGAAGGCCTCGGCCTCGTTGTTGGAGGTCACGAGGTTCCAACCCGCGCGGCCGCCGCTGATCTGGTCGAGCGAAGCGAACTGGCGGGCGAGCGTATAGGGCTCGGCATAGGTGGTGGAGGATGTGGCGACGAGGCCGAGATGCGTGGTGACGGCGGCGAGCGCCGATAGCATCGTCATCGGCTCGAATTTTACCACTTTGCCCATGCGGCCGCGCGAGTCGGGGGAGCCGAAGGCGCTGACGGCGGCGCTGTCGGCAAGAAAAAACAAATCGAACAGCCCCCGCTCCGCCGTGCGCGCGACATCCACCGCCTGGGCGAAATCGGTGCCGGAGTGGGCGTAGGCGTCCTTGTGGCGCCACGCGGCGACGTGCTGGCCGGTTTCATGCACGAAAGCGCCGAGTTTCATCATGCGGTTTGTCATCGACTGCGTCTTCCGGTGATGCGGACAGCGGGATCATGGCGCGGACCTGGGGGGCGGCGCCAGGGGTGTCGGGCTCTGCCCCGCGCCCCGTCAGGAGGCGCCGCCTCCTGAACCTCCGCCAAAGGGCCTCGCCCTTTGGCGGAGGTCCCAATGGCCCATGGGGCGGGCGGCGCCCTCCTGGTGGGGTTCGGGGTGAAATCCTGATCGGCCCTATCGTTAGACTTGCCGAATGGTGCCACGCGCCGCTAATGTCATCAGGTCCGCCGAAGCGTCCCGTCCCGCCGCGCGATCCCCATTTATCGTCCCTTTCAAGGATGACTCACCATGCCCGTCGTCACCGATTATACCGCCTTATTGAGTGGCAGTTATTGGAATGGGATCGAGGCGGCGGGCGCGCCAGTCATCGTGACATTTTCCTTCCCGACGTCCCTGCCCGCTTACGACGCCTCGATCGCCGGGTTCACCACCGCGACGGACACGAGTTTTCAGCCGTTTTCCGCGGCCGAGCAGGCCCAGGCGTTGGCGGCGATGGGGGAATGGGCGGCCGCTTCGGGGTTGATTTTCATTCAGGCCGCGGCGGGTCAGGGCGATATCAATTTCTCCAACGTCGATTTCAATACCACCAGCGGCCCGTCTTACGCGGGCGCCGGGGGGATCGGGTTCTATCCGTTTGGGAACTGGAATTTCTTCAGCTACCCCAGTTTTCTGGGCGATCAGGATACGGCCGGCGATATTTTCATGAATTCCCAGTTCCAGAACGGCGATGGGACGGTCGCCTATGGCACGTTGCTGCATGAGATCGGGCATGCCATCGGGCTGAAACATCCGACCGAGGTGGTGACGGATTCCGCCGCCAATCCGACGGTCACCCATGACCAAGTACTGTCGGCGGACGACCCGGCGCTGACGATCATGGCGACCGTGGGCGATGGCGGCGCGGGTGCGGCGCATTTGCGCGCGCTGGACCAACAGGCGGCGGCGTTCATCTACGGCGCGGCGGGACCCGGTGCGGTTTACACGGCCTCGGCGAGCGGGACGGATAGTGTCTCGGCATGGAGTTGGAACGCGGGGACGCAGACGCTGACGCAGACGGCGGTGAGCTCGGGGGAGACGATCCGGGGTTCGTCGGTGAACGATGTCATCACGGGATCGGCGGGCAATGACCGGTTGTTCGGGTTGGAGGGGAACAATCTTCTGACCGGAGCCGGCGGGAATGATTCCCTGTTTGGCGGGACCGGGGTGAACACTCTGGTCGGCGGCATTGGCGATGATTCGTATTACGTCAACAGCACGGCGACCACGATCACGGAAAACCCCGGCGAGGGGACAGATTCAGTGTCCGCGTTCGTCAGCTTCACTCTGCCGGCGAATGTGGAATCGCTGTCGCTGTATGGTCAGGGGCTGACGGGGACGAGCAATAATGCTGGGGGTTCGCTGTTTGGCGATGGGGCTTTCGCGACGACGCTGAATGGCGGAACGGGCGCGGATTACATCGTCGGTGGCGCGGGCGCCGACATGATCGCGGGCGGTGGCGGCATCGATTTGATGTTTGGCAATGGCGGCGCGGATCATTTCATTTTCCGGGCTGTCGGCGACGCCCCGGTGGGCGTGAACAAGACAACGATCGGCGATTTCACGCCCGCCGACGATCGGCTGGATCTGTCGGCGATCAAAACGAACGGGGGCCACGATCTGACGTTTATCGGCTCAGCGGCGTTCTCCGGCGTGGCGGGTCAGGTGCATCAGACGTCCTCGGGCGGGATGACGATCATCGAGGGCGATGTGAACGGAGATTCCGTCGCCGATTTTCAAATTCAATTGAATGGCGCGCCGAGTTTGCAATCGAGCAATTTCATTTTCTCGGTCGCGTGTTACCGGGCGGGGACGCGGATTTTGACGGACCGGGGGGAGATCGCGGTCGAGGCACTCGCGGCCGGCGATCTGGTGGTGACCGTGTCGGGGAAGACGGCGCCGATCACCTGGATCGGGCAACGTGACATCGATTGCGCGCGCCATCCCGCGCCCTCGGCGGTGTGGCCGGTTCGGGTGATGGCGGGGGCGTTCGCGGACGGCGTGCCGCGGCGGGATTTGTTTCTGTCGCCGGATCACGCGGTGTTCGTCGAGGGGATGCTGGTGCCGATCCGGCATCTGGTGAATGACACCAGCATCGCGCGGGTGGCGGTGTCACAGGTCAGCTATTTCCACATCGCGCTGCCAGCGCATGACGTTATTCTGGCCGAAGGGTTGGCGGCGGAGTCCTGGCTCGACACCGGCAATCGCGGGATGTTCGCCAACGCGGGCGCGCCGGTCGCGCTACATCCGATGTTGGACGATGGGCCGTTCGTGACCGATGCGGCGCGCGTGGGGCCGATCCGGGAGGCTCTGGCGGCGCGTTCTGTCGCGATGGGGTTGGTGGTGGTGGACCTGGGCCTGGATATTCGGGTCCGGGTGGTGACGGAGCAGGGAGAGATCGCCCCCGTATCCAGTCGTGCTGGCCGTTATAGGTTCGTGCTGCCAAAAGGGACGGACCGGGTTCGGCTCGGGTCGGGATGGGCGTGGCCCGCGGCGTTCGCGGCGGACCAACGGCGTCTGGGGGCGTGCGTCAGCCGGATCGTCGTACACGACGCCGACGGGCCGCGCGATCTGGCATTGGACGATCCGGGTCTGGGACAAGGCTGGTGGGCGCCGGAGGGATCGCATCGGTGGACCGATGGCGACGCGATGCTGCCGGTCCCGCCCGGAGCCCGCATGCTGGAAATCCAGGTCGTCGATTGTCCGATGCCTCATGCGGCCTGATCGGTTGGCCGCACGGTTTAGAGCGCGAACGTCTGAAGTTGAACCAACTTCTGACGTGAATCGCCCTCTGAAACTTAACAAACGCGGACCTTGATCGCGTCAACCTGACGCTATCACGGTCTGGCGATCAGGTTTTATCGTATCGGATCCGATGACGGTCCGGAGTCAGACCAATGTCGTGCCGCCCTCGTAACGCCGCCAGGCGCTCATTTGAATCGCTGA
>JAYVXQ010000196.1:0-5584 GCA_043785025.1 Acetobacteraceae bacterium | reverse complement strand
CGCGCAAGGCGATCCTGGCGGCGCTGGAGGACGGATCGGTGCCGATCGTGGTCGGAACGCACGCGCTGTTTCAGACCGCCGTCGCATACCGCGATCTGGGCTTGGCGGTGATCGACGAGCAGCACCGATTCGGCGTCACCCAGCGGCTGCTGATGGGGGCGAAAGGCGATCGGACGGATGTGCTGGTGATGACGGCAACTCCGATTCCGCGCACCCTGGTGCTGACGCAATGGGGCGAAATGGATGTCTCGCGGCTCACCGAGAAGCCGGCCGGACGCCCGCCGATCCGGACGTCGTTGCACTCGCTTGGCACGCTCGGCGATGTCGTCGAGGGGATCGCGCGCAAACTGGAAGAAGGGGCACGGGTTTACTGGGTGTGCCCTCTGGTGGCCGAAAGCGAGCTGATCGACCTGGCGGCGGCCGAGGAGCGGTTCGCGGCGTTACAGCTGCGATTCGGCGACCTCGTCGGCATCGTTCATGGGCAGCAAACGGCGGAGGCGCGGGATCAGGGACTGGCGGACTTCGCCTCGGGCGCGATCCGGCTTCTGGTGGCGACAACGGTGATCGAGGTCGGCGTCGATGTGCCCGAGGCCAGCGTGATGGTGATCGAGCAGGCGGAACGGTTTGGCCTCGCCCAGTTACACCAGCTGCGCGGACGCGTCGGACGCGGTACCGTGGCGAGTTTCTGCCTGTTGCTGCATCAGGATTGGGTATCCGAAGCGGCGCGGCGGCGGTTGACCCTGCTGCGCGATACCGAGGACGGGTTCGTCATCGCCGATGAAGATTTCCGCCTGCGCGGCGGCGGCGACGTTCTGGGCACCCGGCAGGCGGGCGCGCCGGGTTTCCGCCTCGCGGACCCGGTGGAGCATGAAGGCCTCCTCGACATGGCCAACCGCGACGCCTCCGTCCTTCTCGCCCGCGATCCTGGGCTTCTGTCCGAGCGCGGCACGGCGATGCGGGGGCTGTTGCGCCTGTTCGAGTGTTCCGAGGCAATGCTGACTCTGGCGTCGGGGTAAGCTCACGATTTGTTAAGGAATCCACGGTATCATCTTCATAAGGCAATATTGCCCTTGACCTCGTGATATTGGTGACGATATGATAGTGGTGCTGGACACGGACGTCCTCGTGGCGGGTCTCAGAAGCCGGACCGGGGCGTCGCGGATCCTACTGCTGGCGGTCGAGGCTGAGGTGATCATTCCATTAATCAGCGTCGCCACGGTGCTGGAATACGAGGAGGTGCTGACGCGCGACGAACATGTGCTGGCGTCGGGGCTTTCTTACGATGAGGTCGATCGGTTCCTCGATGTGTTCATCGCGCGGTCCGAGGAAGTGTCGCCGTATTATAACCACGGGGGTCTGGTGCGCGATCCCGAAGACGACAAATTCGCGACCGCGGCGTTGAACGGCAACGCGGACGCGATCGTTACTTTCAACGCGCGGGAGTTCGTCCCGCGTGACAGCCGTCTCGGCGGGTTTGGGATCGAGGTTCTGGGTCCCGGTGATTTTTTACGGAGAGTGTCATGGCGTCCATCAGCAACTTCGCGCTTCGCCTCCCTCCCTCATTGATGGAGGACGTCAAGGCGATCGCGGCCGTGGATCAAATCTCGATCAACCAGTTCGTGGTGCAAGCAGTGGCCGAGCGCGTGGCGATGCTGCGGGAGCGCGGCTATCTCGCGCAACGGGCGGCGCGAGCGGTGCCGGGCGATTTCGGGCGTATTTTGGCCAAAGCCGGGACCGATGTGGCGATCCCCGGCGATGAAATGCCGCCGCGCTGAACAGTTACGTTTTCGCCACGTTCCAGAACACCGGCACCGCGCCGCGCAGCACCCCGGTCAGATTTTTGCGATACGCGGCGGGCGGCAGATATTGGCCCAATGGAATGAACGGAACCGTTTCGAAGGCGTTCAATTGGATCTCCTGGTCCAAACGGCGCCGCTCGGCGGGGTCGGCGCTGTCCATCCAGCGTGTGACGAGATCCTCGACTTTCGGGTCCTCGGGCCAGCCAAACCAGGCGGCTTTGCCGTTACCGCGCAAATTGCCCGCGAAGATCGGGTCCTGATAATCGGCGGCGGGCGAGCCATAGGGGAACAAAGACCAGCCGCCTTTGTCCAATGGCTCCTTGCTGGTGCGGCGCTGCACGACGGTCCCCCAGTCGACGCTCTGCTCATCGATGTTCAGGCCGATCTCGCGGAAAGCGGCGACGGCGACGCTGCTCATCGCATCGTAATAAACCTGATCGGTCGGGTGCATGAAGATGATTTTCTCGCCGTCATAGCCGGCTTGTTTCAGCATCCCCTTGATCTCGGCGGTGGAGCGGCGCTTGCGCACATTGTCCATGCCGGCATCGGACGCTGACGGCGCGCCCGGAATGAAATAGCCGGAGGGAGCGCGGAACAAGGCGGGATCGCCGGCCATCACCGCGGTCATCACGTCGACCTGATCGATCGCCGCCAGCATCGCGCGGCGCACGCCCGGATTGGCCGTCGGCCCCTGGATCGCGTTGGGCCGCAGCCCGCCAAACGTGCCGTAAATATCAACGGGCGCGACGACAACGTCGCTTTTTCCCTTCAACATCGGAATGAGATCGGGCAGCGGCGAATCGAGCCAGTCGACCGTGCCAGTGACCAGCGCATTCGCCGCCGTCGCCGGATCCGGAATGATTTTCCACACCACGCGATCGACCAGGACACGATAGCCGCCGGCCGCGAAGCTGGCGGGCTCGTCGCGCGGTTGATAGGCCTCGTTCTTCGCGAACACGACGCGGTCGCCGGAGACATATTCATCGGCGACGTAACGAAACGGGCCGCTGCCGACGACCTCGTTGATCTGCTTGAAAGCGTCGGTGGCCGCGAGACGCTCGGGCATGATCACCGGCGCGTTCTGGGTTTTCGCCAGCGCCGAGGGCAGCGCGGAGAAGGATTTGTGGAAGCGCCAGACCAACGTGCGATCGTCCTTCGCCTCCAGCGCGTCGAGGCGGCTGGCGATGGTCTGGCCGATCGCGTCTCGCTTCATCCAGCGCTGCAGCGAGACCACGCAATCCCGCGCCAGGACCGGCGTGCCGTCATGGAATTTCAGGCCGTCGCGCAAGGTCATGGTCCAGCGCAGGCCGTTGTCCTCGATCAGATGGCCCGCCAGCATTTGCGGATGCGGCGTGAGTTTTTCATCGCGGCCATAAAGCGTTTCATACACCATCGCCGCGCCATTCCGCGTTACCTGGGCCGTGGTGAAGACCGGGTCCAGGGTCACCAGATTGCCTTGCGGCACATGGGTCAGAATGATGGATTTTTGCGCGATGGCGGGCATCGCCAAAGTGGCGAGACCGGAGGCCAGGGCGACGCGGCGTTTCATCATGGTACGGCTTCCTCGGTTAGACGTCTCAGCGCGTCATTATCGCACGGGCATCCTGATCGAGCCGACACCCTGAAACTGAGGGGTAGCGAGGAACGCGGCCTCCGCCAAGAGGGTCGCGCCGGGCCGGCACGCAAGTGAGAGTCGTATCAGGCGCCTTCGCGGGTGAGCATGGCGTGAAACGCGTGCCATTCAGGATCGGCCTCAGCCAGGGCGCCGATATAATCACGGAAGCGTCCGGCGCAGGCGCGCAGCGCGGCGGTCAACGCGACCGCGGGGAAACGGCCCAATTCGGTTTCGTCCTGATCGAGCAGGCGGATCGCCTCGCCATCGCGCACCAACGTCACCGACCCCGGCCAACTGGCCATGGTGACCAAAGCACGTCCCTCGGCGGCGAGGGTAACAAGCGCGCGCAGGCAGAGATTGGGAATGAGAAATTCCAGGTCGTCGTCCAGCGTCACCGGCGCTGCGTTGTCATCAGTCAGCACGATCTGGCCCATCAGATCGTCGGTGCGCGGATCGGCGCTGAGTGACGCTTCATCGCGGGCATTGGCGGGGTTGGAACCCAGAACGAAGGCGGCGTGCATGGCGGGCTCCCAGAGCATCATTCGATCAGATGGCCACACCTGATCGAATTAAGATGCTCGCTAAAACAAATACCTAGAGCGGGTTCCGTGAGCCAACGCGATCGGAAACCGCTCTAAGGCGCAACGGCGGCGAAGATGCGTTCGGATTCCGCTTTCGTAAAGACCGCGACCTCTTTGGGATCCGGCGGGGCCGGACCCGTGACCGGATAACAATGCGGCATCGAACCGTTCGCCTTGACCGCCGCGTGCACGGTCATGCCCTTGCTCGCCACCGTGGCGTTGCCGCCGAGGCCGGGTTTCCCACCGCCGCTCATGGCCTCCGTGATGACACCCATCAGCTCCTCCGGGGTCATGTCAGGCGGATAATAACTGTTCGAGGCCGCGAGCCAGTCATCGCCATTGGCCTTCTGTCCGTCCTTGGCGAATTCGGGCATGTGGCGCTGCATGATATAGCCGGTGACAACGGTGGTCGCCGGCGGGATCGATCCCGGTTGCAGTCCGTTAAAGGCGCCGACCGGTTTTTTATCGAAATGCGGCGCCATCCGCGTGGCCTGTTTGCGTTTGGTGTCGTCGCCGAACAGTTTCATTTTGGTGGTGAACCGCGATTGCAATTTGCCGACATCGTTACCGAAATGATTCGGAGCCAGCAGGCGCGCGACTTTTTTGCCGGGCTGCCGGCTGGCTTTATTGCCTTCGGGATATTCGTTCCAGGCTTCCATCATCTTGCGCGATTCCTCAGCGTGGATGTCG
Organism: Acetobacteraceae bacterium; assembly: GCA_043785025.1. GTDB lineage: Bacteria > Pseudomonadota > Alphaproteobacteria > Acetobacterales > Acetobacteraceae > Rhodopila. The sequence continues at coordinate 899 of JAYVXQ010000196.1, read as the reverse complement.
GTGTCGCCAAAAGCGTCGGTGAACTCCTTCAATTTATCGGCTTTCTGTTTCAGCCCGTCGTTGAAGACTTTCGCCAGCGTATCGGGATGCTCGTGCTTGCGGTTGAGGTCGCCGGTATCGCCGCTGATGCCGCCTTGTTCCAGCATTTTCTTCAGTTTGGCGCGGTCGGCGGGCTTTTCGAAGGTCGCGCCAACCTCTTTCAGCTTCGACGCGGCGATGCCGCCGTCCACGCCGGGTCCGCCCATGGTTTTGATCAGCGGGCCAAAGGCCTTGGGCCGGTTGCCGAAGCCGCCGTCGTCTATCAGGCCTTTGACGCGGTCGCGGTCGGTGACATCGGCCGGATCGTCACCCGCGAACCCCTCAGCGAAACCACGCAACTTGCTGGCGTCGCCATCGAACCCCTCACTCCCCTGCAACAGTTCCGCCATAACACCTGGGCGTGGCGGTTTTTCCGGACGCGGTTTGCCAAGCCCGCAGTCTTTGACGAGGCTTTTCATCAGCGCCGGTCCCTCGTCATCGCCAAACGCGAGGCCAAGCGCTTTCATTTGATTGACGTTTTTCTCGCGCCGCGCCTGCTTATCGAGAACGCCGGGATCACTGACGCCAAAACCCAGAAGATCGTCGAGCACGGTAGGCGCCTCGGCGAGCCCGCCGTGTTCGATCAGGCCACGCAACCGCTTGCGGTCGTCCTTCGCGCTGGGCCCGCCATAGCCGTTGGCGAGGGCCAGAATGCCGGCGGGATCGCCCTGACGGACCAGGCTCAGCAGGACTTTGCCCTCGCCGCCAAACCCTTCGGTCACCAGCGAGGCGAGCGACGCGCGCTCGGCTTTCGAGGCTTTCTTGAACGCCGTGCCGAGGGTCAGCAGGCCGGCGGGGTCGAGGCTGGCGGCCTCGGGGCC
>JAYVXQ010000195.1:0-16992 GCA_043785025.1 Acetobacteraceae bacterium | reverse complement strand
GGCGCGGGGAAAGGACCCGAACCGGCGCTATCGAAGGACCACCACGTGCAGAAGTTTCCGATGACCGCCCCTGGGCTCACGCGGTTGGAAGACGAGCTTCGCCACCTGAAGGCGAAAGAGCGTCCGGCCATTATCCGGGCCATCGCCGAGGCGCGCGCCCATGGCGATCTGTCGGAAAACGCCGAATATCACGCGGCGAGAGAGCGGCAGTCCTTCGTCGAGGGCCGGATCCAGGAGCTGGAGGAAATCACCTCGGCGGCCGAGGTCATCGACCCCTCGACCTTGACCGGCGACCACGTGAAATTCGGCGCCCATGTCTGGCTGGTCGATGAGGAAACCGAGAAAGAGGCAACCTATCAGATCGTTGGCGTGCATGAAGCCGACATCAAGGTCCAGCGGCTGTCGATCTCCTCGCCTCTGGCGAAGGCGCTGATCGGCAAAAAAGTCGGGGATACCATTTCGGTGCCCGCTCCGGGGGGCGACCGGTCCTACGAGATCCTGGGTATCAAATTTATTTGACCGATATCCGGTTATGATCACGCTGGCCGATGTCGAGGCCGCGGCGAAGCGCATCGTTGGCCAGGTCGTGCGCACGCCGACGGTGACCTGTGACGCGATCTCCGCCGCGACGGGCGCCGATGTGGTGCTCAAACTGGATAATTTGCAGGTGACCGGGGCGTTCAAGGAACGCGGTGCCGCGAACCGGCTGGCGCTGCTGTCCGAGGATGAGCGCGCCCGCGGCGTGATCGCCATGTCGGCGGGCAATCACGCGCAAGCGGTGGCGCGGCACGCCAAATTGATGGGCATCCGGGCGACGATCGTGATGCCGAAATTCACCCCCGCGACCAAGGTGACCCGCACCGCCGCCTGGGGAGCCGAGGTCGTGCTGCACGGCGAGACCCTGGCCGAAGCCGCGATCCATGCCCGCGAGCTGGCGGAAACGCATCAACGTGTGTTCGTCCACCCCTATGACGATCCGGCTGTCGTCGCGGGCCAGGGCACGCTGGCGCTGGAACTGATGGAGGATGTGCCCGACCTGGACGCGATCGTGGTGCCGGTCGGCGGCGGCGGGCTGCTGGCGGGCTGCCTGATCGCGGCGATGACGATCAAGCCGGGGATCGCCGTCTACGGCGTGGAGGTCGAGGCCTATGCCCCCATGGCGCAGCGTCTGGCGGGCCGTCCGGTGTCGGTCGGCGGCGCCACGATCGCCGAGGGCATCGCGGTGCGCGACATCGGCGAATTGGCCTTCGAACTGGTGCGCCGCCGCCTGACCGAGGTGCTGGTGGTGCCCGAACGCGCCGTGGAAGAAGCCATCAGCCTGTTGATCGAAGGGGCCAAAACCGTCGCCGAGGGCGCGGGCGCCGCCGGCATCGCCGCGCTGCTAACCTACCCCGAGCGGTTTCGCGGCAAGAAAGTCGGCGTGCTCATTACCGGGGGCAATATCGACGCGCGCATCCTGTCCGATGTCCTGCTACGCAATTTGCTGCGCGACGGGCGGTTGCTGCGGCTGCATCTGCAGATCCCGGACCGGCCAGGCGTGCTCGCCGATATCGCCGGCAAGATCGGCGAACGCGGCGGCAACATCATCGAAGTGTCGCATCAACGCCTGCACGCGGTCTCCTCCGTCCAGGCGGCGGAGCTGGAGGTGATGGTCGAGGCGCGCGATCCCGCGCACGCGGCGGCGATCGTGGCGGCTTTGGAGACGAGCTATATCGTCCGCCGGGTTTGATTCGAGGCTGGCGTAAACGCCAAGGTAATATTTACCGATATAGGTTGATGGCGACGGCGTTCGGCATGTAGCAACGCGCCACCACACCGCATGGGATACGGGCACATGGCCGCGCGGCCGACGCATCTGAACGATCTGGAAGCCGAGAGCATCTATATCCTGCGGGAAGTGGCCGCACAGGCGGCGCGGCCGGTGCTGCTGTATTCGATCGGCAAGGACAGTTCGGCGCTGCTGCATCTGGCGCGCAAGGCGTTCTTTCCGGCGCGCCCGCCCTTCCCGTTTCTCCACATCGACACGAAGTGGAAGTTCCGGGACATGATCACGTTCCGCGACAAAACGGTGAAGGAATTGGGCTTGGATTTCCGCGCCTACACCAACCCCGATGGGCTGGCGAAAGGCATCAATCCCTTCGATCACGGCGGTGCGTATACCCGGATCATGAAAACCGACGCGCTGAAACAGGCGTTGACGGCGGGGAAATACGATCTCGCGATCGGCGGGGCGCGGCGCGACGAGGAACGCTCCCGCGCCAAGGAACGAATTTTTTCCGTGCGCGGCCCCGGTCATACGTGGGAGCCGAAGCGGCAGCGGCCGGAATTGTGGAAATTATATAACGGCGATCTGGCGGCGGGTGAGACGTTGCGGGTGTTTCCGTTGTCGAACTGGACCGAACTGGACATCTGGACCTATATCCAGGCCGAGGGGATCGAGGTCGTTCCGCTGTATTTCGCCGCGATGCGCCCCACCGTCAGCCGCGACGGGCAGCTGATCGTCGTCGACGATGATCGCATGCGCTTCCAACCCGGCGAGAAACCCGAGAACCGGCTGGTCCGGTTTCGATCATTGGGCTGTTACCCGCTGTCGGCGGCGGTGGAATCGCCCGCCGCCTCGATCGAGGAAATCGTCGCCGAAATGCGCGTCACCCGGGTGTCGGAGCGCGCGGGACGCCTGATCGACCAGGAACAAGGGTCGTCGATGGAACGGAAAAAGCGGGAGGGGTATTTCTGATGCCCGATTCTCTTCTGCGCGTCCTGACATGCGGCAGCGTCGACGACGGAAAATCGACGCTGATCGGCCGCTTGCTGTTTGAATGCGGCACCATCCCCGATGACGTAATGGCGGCTTTGGCGCGCGATTCGATCCGCTTCGGCACCGTCGAGGGCGGCACCGATTTCGCGCTTCTGGTCGATGGGTTGGAGGCGGAGCGCGAGCAGGGTGTCACCATCGACGTCGCCTACCGGTTTTTTGAAACGCCGCGGCGGCGCTTCATCCTCGCGGACTCGCCGGGCCATCAGCAATACACGCGCAACATGGTGACGGGCGCGTCGAACGCGGACCTCGCCATACTGCTGGTGGACGCGCGTAACGGGCTGCTGGATCAGACGCGGCGGCACGCGGCCATCGTCTCGCTTCTGGGCGTCAAATCCGTCGTGCTCGCGGTCAACAAGATGGATCTGGTGGGGTTCGATCGGGCCGTGTTCGATCAGATCACGGCCGCGTTTTCGGAATTGCTGGACCGGCTGGACGGGGTGCGCGTCATCGCGATCCCGATCTGTGCCCGCGATGGCGACAATGTCACGACGGTCAGCGCGCGGATGCCGTGGTACTCTGGCGGGACATTGCTCTCGGTGCTGGAAAAAGCCAAGCCGCCATCGCGCGATCTGACGCGTCCGGCGCGTTTTCCGGTGCAATATGTCAACCGTCCCGATGCGTCGTTCCGGGGTTACGCGGGCACGGTCGCGGCCGGAACGATCGCGGTGGGCGACACGCTGATCAACACGGGCTCCCGCGTCGAGGCCAAGGTCGCGCGCATCGTCACCATGGATGCCGATCTTAAGGCCGCGCCGGCGGGGACGCCGGTGACGCTGGTGCTGGATCGGGAGATCGACGTCTCGCGCGGGGATGTGCTGGCGGCGGGTCCGGGACCCGAACTCGCGGATCAGATCAATGCCTGGGTTGTGTGGATGGATGAGACGCCGTTATTCCGCGGGCGGGCGTACCAGTTCATGTTGGGCACGAAATCGGTGGTGGGAACGGTGACCGATATCACCAACCGGTTGGATGTCGAAACGTTACGAGAAATCGGCGTGCGGGAACTCGGGTTGAACGAGATCGGCCGGGTGTCGATCTCCCTGTCGCATCCGGTGGCATGCGAGATTTACAGCGAGAGCCGGGACCTCGGCGGGTTCATTCTGATCGACCGGATGACCCGGGCGACGGTCGGTGCGGGAATGATTTTCGAAATCCGCTCGGGGCGCGCCAATGTCCGCTGGCATCAACTGGATGTCGATAAGAAAGCGCGGGCGGCGTTGAACCGGCAGACGCCGGCGGTGCTGTGGTTCACGGGATTGTCGGGGGCGGGGAAATCGACCATCGCCAATCTGGTGGAGAAGGAACTGCTTGCACTCGGTCATCACACGATGACGCTGGATGGCGATAATGTGCGGCACGGATTGAACCGCGATCTCGGATTTTCCGAGGCCGACCGGGTGGAGAATATCAGGCGGATCGCCGAGGTCGCGAAATTATTCGTCGAAGCCGGCATGATCGTTTTGGTATCGTTCATCTCGCCGTATCGTAACGAACGCGGGCTGGCGCGCGATTGCGTGGAGGATGGCGAGTTCATCGAAATCCATGTCGATACGCCGGTTGAGGAATGTTCGCGCCGCGATCCCAAGGGCCTGTATCAGAAGGCCTATGCCGGTCAGATCCGCAATTTCACCGGTGTGGACGCGCCGTATGAGGAACCGTTGGACCCGGAAATCCGGCTGCGCACGCTGGAGGCCTCGCCCGAGCTGCTGTCGGCTCAGGTGATCGCGGAGTTGCGGACCCGCGGGATTATTGGCTGAGGATTCGCGCACGCCGCCGAACAGGACAGACCGGGCCTGAAGCACGCGCGCGAGTCATGGCGCGAGCAGCAATATAGACGATTGCATCGTGCCAGCCGGTCGGACCTTCGGATAATGCGCCGCCGGGAAGGTGGGCGCGGGAGTCCATGATCTCAATGGAAACCCGTCCCGGTGAGGAAGGTATACCCGTGTTTCGTGGAAATCCGGGTATACGCGCCCAGGGTTGGCGTGGCGGCGGGCGCGAAACCAAAACGATACCCGGATTTCTGAGTGATCCGGGTATATGACCCATTATCCGCGACTTGCGCGCGGATAAAGCGATGCCATCGCCGCGCCGGGTTCGTAAACGCACCCTCAGAATCGTGTCCAGGCCTTCCCCCAACCGGTCACAATCCGCAAGGTTGTGTTGAGCCCGCCCCCGCCTCAATGCTAAGGCACCCCCGCATTGGGCCACCCCGGCCCCTCGGGAGACCGCGACCCCATGAAGCTATTGATCACCGGAGGCTGCGGCTTCATCGGCTCGGCCGTCATCCGGCACATCATGCGCCACACCGATCACGTCGTGATCAACGTGGACCACATGACCTACGCCGCCTCCGAGGAGGCTTTGGAGTCCGCGCGCGTCAGCCAGCGGCACACGCTGGTCCGCGCCGATATCGCCGATGGCGGCGCCCTGCGCCAGATTTTCGAGACGCATGATCCCGACGCCATCATGCATCTCGCGGCCGAAAGCCATGTCGACCGCTCCATCGACGGCCCCGGCGATTTCGTCCGCACCAATGTCCTCGGAACCTTCACCCTGCTGGAAGCCGCGCGGCGGCACTATAACGGCCTGAACGCGGCCCGGAAGGCGGCGTTCCGCTTCCACCACGTCTCCACCGATGAGGTGTTCGGCGCGTTGGACCATGGCGACCCGCCGTTCACCGAGACGACGCCCTATGACCCGCGCAGCCCTTACTCGGCGACCAAAGCGGCGTCCGATCATCTGGTGCGGGCGTGGCACCACACCTATGGGCTGCCGACCTTGGTCTCGAACACCTGCAACAACTATGGCCCCTGGCAGTTTCCGGAAAAATTGATCCCGCTGGTGACGCTGAACGCGCTGACGGGCAAGGAATTGCCGGTCTACGGCGATGGCTCCAACATCCGCGACTGGCTGTTCGTCGATGACCACGCCGCGGCCCTGGTGCGGGTGATCGAAGCCGGTCAGGCCGGCGAAACCTATGCCATCGGCGGCCGGCAGCCGCGCACCAATCTGCAGGTCGTCAAAGCCATCTGCGCGCATTTGGATCAACGGCGTCCCCGCACCGAAGGCCCGCGGGAAGCGTTGATCCGCTACGTCACCGATCGCCCCGGCCATGATTTCCGCTATGAGATCGATCCGAGCCGGTCCGAGGCGGCCCTGGCCTGGAAAGCGCCGCACGACTTCGAAACCGGTCTGGCGAAGACCATCGACTGGTATCTGGACAATCAGAGCTGGTGGGAAACCGTCCAGGCGAAAAAATACGCCGGACAACGATTGGGAACAGCGGCATGAAGGGTATTTTACTCGCGGGCGGATCAGGCTCGCGGTTGCATCCGATGACCCTCGCGGCGTCGAAACAATTGCTGCCGGTCTACGATAAACCGATGGTGTATTATCCGCTGTCGACGCTGATGCTGGCGGGGATCAAGGAGATCATGATCATCTCCACGCCCGAGGATTTGCCGCAGTTTCGCCGCCTGTTGGGCACCGGCGAGAAGTTCGGGGTAAATTTCGCCTATGCCATGCAGCCGAAACCGGATGGAATCGCGCAGGCGTTTCTGATCGCGCGCGACTGGATCGCCGGTGAGGCCTGCGCGCTGGCTTTGGGTGATAATATCATTCACGCCGATCATTTGTCGAGACTTTTGCAATCGGCGGCGCGCGGCGATCCCGGCGCCACGGTGTTCGCCTATCAGGTGCGCGATCCCGAGCGTTACGGTGTCGTGAGTTTCGACGCGGCCGGAGCCGCCACCGAACTCGTGGAAAAACCCACCGTCCCCGCCTCAAATTGGGCTGTCACCGGCCTGTATTTTTATGACAAACAGGTGTCGGATATCGCGCGCGCGATAAAGCCCTCGGCGCGCGGGGAACTGGAGATCACCGATCTCAACAAGGTGTATCTGAACGCGGGCTCGTTACGCGTCGAGAAATTATCGCGGGGATGCGCCTGGCTCGACGCCGGCACGCCCGACAGTCTGTTGCAGGCCGCGACCTTCGTGCAAACGATCCAGTCCCGCACCGGCAATCTGGTGGGCTGCCCGGAGGAGGTCGCGTTCCGCATGGGCTACATCACCGCCGATTCGTTGCGTGAACAGGCGCGGTTTCTCGGCAAAACCGATCTGGGCCGCTCGCTGCTGGATCTGGCGGATGGAGAGCACGAGTGACCGTCGAAACCTTGTCCATTCCGGACGTGAAGCTGATCACACCAGCGAAACATCGTGATCCCCGCGGGTTTTTTTCCGAAACCTGGAACCAGGCACGCTATGCCGAGGCGGGGATCCCCGGCCCTTTCATTCAGGATAATCACGCGGTCTCCACCGCGCGCGGCGTGGTGCGCGGGTTGCACTGTCAGATCGGGCCTAACGCGCAAGGCAAGCTGGTGCGAGTGGTCAAAGGCGCGATCTGGGATGTCGCGGTCGATATCCGGCGGGGCTCGCCGACCTATGGCCAGCACGCCGGCGCTGAACTCAGTGCCGAAAACTGGCGGCAATTATGGTGCCCGCCCGGATTCTTGCACGGCTATTGCACGCTGACCGAGGAGACCGAGGTGATCTACAAAGTCACCGGTCCCTATGATCGCGCGGCGGAACGCGGCGTCATCTGGAACGATCCCGATCTGAACCTGCCTTGGCCGATCGCGGCGCGCGAGGCGATCCTGTCCGAGAAAGACCTGATCTTACCGATGCTGAAAGACTGCGACGCATGGTTCTGAAACCAATTCTGGTGACCGGCGGGACGGGGCAACTGGCCACGGCGCTGGCCGCTTTCGGGGGCGCGCGGATCGTTCGGGTTGGACGGCCTGACTTCGATTTCGATCGGCCGGAAACCATCGCAGCCGTCTTCGCGGACGTAAGTCCCGGCGTGGTGGTGAACGCGGCGGCCTATACCGCGGTAGACAAAGCCGAGACGGATGAGGCGGGCGCCTGGCGCGCCAATCGCGACGGACCCGCGGCGCTCGCGATGGTGTGCGCGCAAGCCGGGATCCCGTTGATCCATGTGTCCACCGATTATGTCTACGACGGCGCCAAGGCCTCGGCCTATGTGGAAACCGATCCAGTGGGCCCGCGATCGGTGTATGGCGCGAGCAAGCTGGCGGGGGAGACCGCGGTGCTGGCCAGCGGCGCGCGCGCGATCATTCTGCGCACCGCCTGGGTTTACGCCGCCACCGGACGAAATTTCGTCCGCACGATGCTGACATTGGCCGAGACCCGCGACACTTTGAGCGTGGTGGCCGATCAAATCGGGTGCCCGACCTCGGCCGATGATCTGGCCGCGGCGATCGCGCGGATCGTGGAGCGAATCGAAACCGGTTGGGACGACGCCTACGCCGGCGTGTTCCACGCGGCCGGGAGCGGGGAAACGAGCTGGCATGGCCTCGCCGAGGCGGTCTTCGCGGCGGCCGCGGCGCATGGCGCGAAGGTGCCGGCGACAGTGACGCCGATCACGACCGCCGAGTATCCGACGCCGGCGCGCCGGCCAGCGAATTCGCGGCTGGATTGCGGACGGTTGGAGACGGTGTTCGGCGTGCGGTTGCCGGAATGGGAGACCAGTCTGACACGGACGGTGGGGCAGATTTTGGCAACCCGCGTGTAAAGCAGGCCACCTGGGCGCCGCGTTTCCGACCATCCACTGACTCGCGCGTCCGAATCGGTTTTTCTTTCCTGCCCGCCAGGCGTAGACAAACCAGGCACATGAGAGGCCCGTGATGAGCCACGACAAGAACGCCGAGATCGACCGCAATCTACAAATACTGGCGGACCTCTTGCCTCAGTTGATCCCGGACCATGACGGCGACTACGCGCTCATGCGCAATGGGACGATCATCGATTTTTTTCACGATCCGTTGGACGCGCAAATCGCGGGCAATCAACAATTCCAGGACACCCTGTTTTCCATTCAGCGGGTCCAAAATGAACCCGAGCATCTCGGTTATTTCGCGCATGCCATCGATCCACGGACGCCATGACGGAAGGGCGGCGATCGTTACCGTCGCGATCATCGATGCCGCGCACTACAAAACGCGAGCCCGTGGCGGAGATCCAGGAGGCGGAACCCCGATCTTCCCCCCTCATACCGCATGACAGCGGCCGCGAACGGATGTTAGGCTGTCCGCCATGCCAGTATTGATAAACGCGCGCCGCGCTGTTCTTCTCACGCTCAGCCTGTTGACAGGTTGTGCCGCCGCCGATCCCTCCCCGCGCGCTGACCGCATGGTGGAACCCTCCGCCGCCTACGGAAACTTTCTCGCCGGACGCTTCGCCCTGCATCAAGGCGATTTCAACACCGCCGCCGGAGACCTACTGCGCGCGCTGGCCGCCGATCCCGGCGATCCCGAGTTGCTGCTGCAAACCTTCATCGCCTGCGTGAACGCCGGCCGGCCCGAAGCCGTGCGCCTCGCGGAGGCACTGCCCACCAACCAAATAGCCCAAATCGTACTGGGCAATGCCGCCGCGAAATCCGGCGACTGGAAACTGGCGGTCGAGCGGTTCCGCGCCGTGCCGCGCGACGGGGTGATGCAGTTGCTCCAGCCGCTGCTGCTGGCCTGGACCTCGCAAGGCCTCGGCGCTACCGACCAGGCGCTCGCGACGCTGCGGCCCATGCTCGACAATCCCCGCTTCCGCCCTTTGTTCGCGCAGCACGCGGGCATGATCGCGGAACTCGCCGGCCGCATGCCGGACGCCGCCGCCTATTACCAAACCGCCGCCGGGGATGCCGGCGGACAAAGCCCGCGCACCGCGATGATCCTGGCCAGTTGGGCCGCGCGCTCCGGTCAGATGGGGGAGGCCGAAACCATCCTCGCGCGCCTCGCCGCCGCGACGCCGGAACTGTCGATCGCCCTGCCGGGGCTGCTCGCGACGGTCCGGCAAAAACCCGTGACCCGCGCGCTGGACGGGCTGGCCGAGGCCTACACAACCTTCGCCGCCGCGCTGCAGGGGCAGCAAACCAGCGATTTCGCGATGGTGATGACCCGCCTCGCGCTGGACATGAAGCCGGACTCGGCGACCGCGCTCATGCTGGCCGCGGATATTCAGGCGAACGCCAAACATCTGGACGCGGCACTCGGGCTGCTGGATCAGGCGGCGGCGACGCGCGAGCCGATCGCGCCCCTGGTGCGCCTGCGCCGGATCGCGATCCTGCAACGGATGGAGCGGACCGATGACGCGATCCGCGCGGTCGAGCAATTGGGCCGCGATTACCCCGACAGCCCGCTGCCGGATATCACTCTGGGCGAATTGCTGCGGTCGAAACAACGCTATGCCGAGGCGGTGACCGCTTACGATCGCGTGATCGCGCGGGTGAAGCAGCCCATGCAAGGCGACTGGATCCTGTATTACAGCCGCGGCGTCGCCTATGAGCGCGCCGGCCAATGGTCGCGCGCCGAGGCGGATTTCCATCAGGCGCTGGCGCTGTCGCCCGATCAGCCCTCAGTCCTGAACTACCTCGGCTACGCATGGGCTGACATGGGCCGGAACCTGGGCAAGGCGCAGGACATGATCCAACGCGCCGCCGCCCGCCGTCCGAACGACGCCGCGATCACCGACAGCCTGGGTTGGGTCATGTTCCGCCAGGGCAAGATCGCCGAGGCAACGAAATTGTTGGAGCGCGCCGTCAGCCTCGAACCCGTCGATCCCACCATCACCGATCACCTCGGCGACGTGTACTGGGCTGGGGGCCGCAAAATCCAGGCGTATTACCAGTGGCGGCGCGCCCTCACGCTGAACCCAACCCCAGGCGACGCGGCGAAACTGGAGAGCAAGATCAAATCCCATCCCCTCGGGGCGCTCGCCAGCGGGAAATAGGCGATGGGGGATCCTGGCTTCGCTCGCGCGAAAATCAATCTGTTCCTCCACATCACCGGACGGCGGGCGGATGGATACCATCTGCTCGATAGCCTCGCTGTGTTCGCCCGCGTCGGCGACCAGTTAACCTACGCGCTCGCCCCTGACTTATCGCTGCGGATCACCGGGCCCTTCGCGGGTTCCCTGACCGCCAAGCCGGATAATCTGGTCCTACGCGCCGCAAGGGCGCTGGCGGAGGCAACGGGGGTCCCGGCCACCGGGGCGCTGACGCTGGAAAAGAACATCCCGGTCGCATCAGGAATCGGCGGCGGCTCGGCCGACGCGGCCGCGGCATTGCGCATGCTCTCCGCCGCATGGGCCGTGCGCACCGATCTGGCCTCGATCGCCTCGGGATTAGGGGCGGATGTGCCGGTCTGCCTGGACGGTCACGCGCGACGGATGCAGGGGATTGGCGAGATCCTCGCCCATGCCCCGGCGTTACCGCCATTCGGATTATTGCTGGTCAACCCGGGAGTGCCCCTGAGCACGCCCGCGGTGTTCCGGGCGCGCGTGGCCAGCCACGCCTATTCGCACAAAGCGGTTCTGCCCGCGACGTGGGACACGGCGGCTGCAATGGCCGCGGATCTGTCCGCGTTACGGAACGATCTGCAACCACCGGCGATCAAACTAGTACCCGAAATCGCCGACGTCCTGAACGAGATCGGCGCGTCGCAGGGATGTTTATTGGCGCGCATGAGCGGCTCGGGGGCGACGTGTTTCGGGATCTTCGCCGATGCCGAAGCCGCGCGGGCCGCGGCGCGCCGGATCACACGCGACGGGTGGTGGGTTTGGGGAGGGTGAACGAACCCGCCAAGAACAACATCCCCGGACCGTGGATTTTCTTCATGCTTGCCGCGCGCCGCGTCCCGACTTATCAGGGGCCTCCGGTTCGATGCGGATGGGGCGTCGCCAAGCGGTAAGGCAACGGATTTTGATTCCGTCATGCGGAGGTTCGAATCCTCCCGCCCCAGCCAAACTCTCATCTTCCGCATTTAACCCATGTGTAAAGCGCCGCTTACGCTCAACCGATCCAGCAGCTCGCAACCATCGGCCATCAAAAGGCATCGGGACCGCGACTGGCCGAGGGGCGGGTAACGACGAGCGATTGTTCGTTCAGTTTTTGGAGGCACCGACAGGGCAGCGGGCGTGGTTCAGAGCCAGCAAGCGTCCCAGCGCGTCGTCGTTCGAGATGTCTGCGGGCCAGCCATAGGCTGCCGCGACCGCTGCATCGAGCGCGTGGTGGAGGTTGTCGAGCCAGGTTCCCTCGGACGTTCCTCGCATGTTGTAGAGAGCGGTCAAAGTGCGCCCTTTGAGCGTCGCGGCCGCGGCTGCGTCCTTGGGCACCAGCCGATCAGGAAAGCCGGGCACCATCTCGGGTATATTGTCAACCAGTTCAGGAGGGTTGAGCCAGCGATCACGTGCTTCCACCAGCGTCCGCGCGGCGGCGGCGATGGCGATGGCTTGAGGGTCGGCGGCATACGATCTGGGGGGAATATTCGGCGTAAACCGCTCCGGAAAAGGGTAGGTCCGAAAGGTCGTGGACGACGTATATCGCGGGCGATCCTCCAATGACGTTCCAAGCCTTAATGCCCATGAGCAATGAAACCGGCTATGCAGAATACCAAAGCTGGTGTCGTCGTCTCGGAGAATGACCACGACATTTTTGTCCGGCAAAACAGACACACTCATCCAGACAAATATCCTGTGTTTGGAAATCTCCGCGGTCGCGATGTACCGAGTCATTTGGGAGAGTGCTCGCCTTACGCTCGGGGCCGCCTCGTTAAACTGCCACCATCGGCGCTTCCGTCTCTCCCGCGCCACCAGCATTCGGGCGGGTTTGACGGCAGCCACGACGTGGGCAAAGGGCTGGACGTAGTATGCAGATTCGGCTTCAGTCATCTCGTTAAAGTCGATAAGCCACATGTCGCGCCATCGGCCAGTAATGTCATCGCCGCTGCACCAAGGATGCAAAACGTCGGCGTTCGGCCGTCCATTGGCATTTGTCGGAGAGCCAAGCCAAGTACGAGCAGTATCGCCAGGAACATCGAAAGCTCCGCCCTTCGTCGGCCCCTGCATCGCAATACTGTTGTTTTCGGCGAGCGCCAGCGCGCGTGTCAGGTCGCTCGCACCAGCTGTCAGGTCCGGATAAATTTTCACGACCTCCGCACCATCCAATCGCATCGACGAATTGAAGTTTCGCGCGAAGCATACGAGTGATACCCGGACCGCCGCCCCATCAAGCGTCCAGGGCTCATCTGACCAGGCCGCATAGACAACGCCTTCCGCTGTAATACGATCCAGAACACGACGGTTCGCCCCGCCCCGGATGCTGTTGGTCGCGACGAGGCCCACCCGTTCCGCGTTCCCGTTTTGCAGCGATTCCCGCGCCTTTTCAAACCAGTAGCAGACGAGATCAGCGCCACCGGGGACCCGCCCCTCGTAGGCCGCCCGGAGGGCAGCCGTGTAGTCCTCGCCCATGCTGCCAATCATGGCTTTGTCGCCCAGGAACGGCGGGTTCCCAACAATGGCGTTCGCGGCGGGCCACGATGCCGCCGAACCGTCCGGCTCCAGCACCGCATCCCGGCATTCAATGGTGTCCAGGTCGCCCAGAACCAGATCGGACGGCGGCGGAAATCCGTTGCGGCGTGCCCATTGGATATGGCCGATCCAAACGCTGACACGGGCCAACTCCGCGGCGTAAGGATTGATCTCAAGGCCCAACACCGCTTCCGGCCCGATCAAAACCAACGAGGGCTCCAGGCCCAAAACCTCGGCGTCGATGCTGACCCGCCGTTCCAGGTCTTTCAACGCCAAAAGCGACATATACAGAAAATTCCCGGACCCGCAGGCCGGGTCCAACACGCGGAACGCCCGCAGCCGGTCGATGAAACCTACATACAGCGTTTGCGCCTCGGCCAGCAGCGCCGCCATTTTTTTGGATCGCTGGTCCGCTACGCGGCGCATGGTTGTCCGGGCGGCCCGGCTTGCGACGTTAATGCCCTTGGCACCGGCGAGCACCTGCGCTTCCGCGCTCGTTCCCCCTGATTCTCTGGCATCGCGCACCAGCGCGGCACGCTCGTCCATGGCCGCGGCAATGCCCAAACGCGCGGCCTCCCATTCCGCCAGCAACGGACGCACGATGACGGCATCCACCAGCAAACCAATCTTGTCACGGTCGGTGTAGTGGGCGCCCAACTGAGACCGCTTATCCGGGTCCAACCCACGCTCGAACAGGGTGCCGAAGATGGACGGGTCCACCTCGGCCCAATCCAAGGCCGCGACGCGGGACAAAAGGGCTATATCCGCGCCGTCCAGGGGAAGGGCCGTGTCATCGTCGAACAACCCGCCGTTGAACCACGGCACCGGCTGAACGCCGACGCGCCCGCCCCGGTCCCGCATGGCGCGGAACAACTCGGACGCCGCACTTGCGAAATTGCCTGGTGTTATGGTGGCGAAGGTCAGCAGGCCGGACAGTAGCCGGTCCGGCAGCAGGTCCACGTCATCAGCAAACAGGCAGAACACCAGTCGGTTGACGAAATGGGCCACGATCTGTGGGTCGTGACCGCGATCACGCAGCCGCCGGGCAAGTTCGGCGAAATCACCGGCGGCCTTTTCAGTCAAAGCTTGCCGGGTAACGGTTGGGCGCCATCGTTCCACTTCGGTCCAGCACGCCTTGAGCAGCGCGCGCGCAGTTGGGTCTCGGAGGTCTTCCAAACCAAACTCGTGCCGCTCACTGACAGCGTTGGTCCAGTTGGTGCGAACGATAATCCGCTCCATGTCGCTCGTTATCAGCAGGGGCGGATTTTCCAGCGCTCCGGCATACCGGAGAAGCTGGTCATGGGCTTTCTCCAAATCGCCGCCGCGCGCTTTGTATTCCCACCCGAAGCATCCGCGTTTCCAAACATCGGCCCAACCACCGCCGCCTGCCGCCTTCTTCACACCCTTCTCAAACGCATAGGTCGTGCCGGTAGGATCACTATGCGGGGGCGGCACGTCCAGCAGGGCGCACAGGTCGAGAAAATGCGGCTTCGAACCGGCGGCCTCGTTCCGGGTGTTTGCCTTCCAGGTCGTGATAAACGAATCGGGTGTCATGGGGTTGGAGTAGCGCAACCGACGATTGCATGAAACCAAATCCCCGATTCGAGAATCAGTTCGGGAAAAAAACTCCATCAGACTCCGTCCTGTCCGATCCAGGAATGACGACGCCTCCCGCCCCAGCCAAACTCAACTCCGCTCGCCGGGGATCACCGACAGCATCATCGTCTGACCCGCGCAGCACACTCAATTCGATCGTCCGCCCAATCCGCCCAGACTCCAGCAACCGCATCAAATCGTCAGTCGCGGCCACAGCCACCCGATCAATCCCAATGATCACATCCCCCACCCTCAATCCCCCCAAATCCCCTGGGCCTCCATGACTGACCGCACCCACCCGCACGGCCGTGCCGCCCGCGCCCGCGCCCGCGGCCAAAGCGATCCGCCGGGGGATCGGCACCGTCTGCGCCTCGATCCCCAAATGCGCGCGCCGCTCCCGCCCATGCGCGATGAACTGACCCAATACGAACAACACCGTGTTGCTGGACACCGCGAAACACAACCCCTGCGCGCCGCCAATGATCGCGGTGGCGATGCCAACGACGCGGCCCATGCCATCCACCAACGGACCTCCCGAGTTGCCCGGATTCAACGCCGCGTCGGTCTGGATCACATCGTCGATCAACCGCGCGCCACGGCCCCGCAGCGACCGGCCCAAAGCGGACACCACACCGGTGGTCAGCGTGGACTCGAAGCCCAACGGGCTCCCAATGGCCGCGACAAAATGACCGCGGCGCAAAGTTTTAGAATCCGCGAGTTCCGCCGTCGCGCACCCCGAAGGCAAATCGGCGCGCAACAGCGCGAGGTCGGTGTCGGGGTCGTCTCCCAGCACGGCCGCCGTGACCTCGATCCCCAACGCGAGGCCAAGACGGAGCGACCGCGCCCCCGCGATGACATGGCTGTTGGTCAGAATCAGGCCATCCCCGGCGATGATGACGCCCGAGCCGGTGCCCCCGCAGCGCCCGCCGCCTCCGCTGTCGATCCTGACCACGGCGGGTCCGACCGGGTCGGCGATCTCTGCGACGGCGCGAGACCACGCGTCGAGCGTCGAGTCCGCAACGATTTCAGGTGCGAAACGGGAGACATCGTCAGGCATGGAAAATCCCTGGAGCGCGATCATTTGAGGCTGACTTCAACCGCAAACGTGAATCGCCCTCGTCAAAGCGAAATTCAGACCATGATCGGGTCAACCTGAACCGATCATGGTCTAAAGATGCAGCACGCCGATACGCGCGGCATGGGCCACCGCATCGGTGCGGCCGGTGGCGTCCAGCTTATCGAGCAGCGAGCCGACGTGGAATTTCGCGGTGTGCACCGATATGCCCAATTGCCGGGCGATGGTTTTGTTGGACGCGCCCTCCGCGAGCAGGGTCAGGACCTGAAATTCCCTTGGTGTCATACCAACCGCCCGAACGGATGCCTCGTCCGGCCCCCGCCACGGCGCGCCGTGTTCCCGCGCGGCAGCCAGGGATCGCGGCGCGCCGGAGGTAATGACCTCAATGTCGGCCGGTTCATCCGCGCCCGCCCATCGCAGTTCAGCGATCCCGCTCAGCAGCGTCGTCAGCCGGTACGCCAGCGCGGGATCGCTGACGGAGATCCTGATGGCGATCGGCGGAAGTTTGGCCGGTTCGCTCAACCGGGCCGTCTTTCGCGCCCATGCCGCCCGCCGCCCCCCGTTCCGCCATCATGGCGTTCCGAGTGGGGCCGTTCCGCGTTGGCCCGCCGTTCGCCGATGGTGAGGTTAACCTCCTTCGGTTGGCCCGCGCGGCGCAGGCCGATGGCGACGGTTTGCCCCACGCTGTCCGGCCCCAATCCACGCAGCAATCCCGGAATGCTGGAAATCGGCTGGTTCCGCCACAGCACAATGACGTCGCCCATCAGCAGCCCAGAGGCCGCCGCGGGTCCGGCGGCGTCGACGCTCATGATCATGGCGCCGAATGTTTGCGTGCCGGAGGCCGGGGTGCCGTCCAGCCGGACCGGGTGCAGCCCAAGCCCCAGATATCCGCGGGCGATTTTACCATGCGTCAGCAGCCGGGCGGCGACCCGGTCGATGGTCGCCGCGGGAATGACCAGCACGCGGCGGCGTGGTCCGGGGACCGCCATGCCGATCTGCTGGCCCGCCGTGTCCAAGACCAGCGCGCCCTGAGCCTCGCGCCGGAGGCGGATATCGAGGTCGATGCGGGCATCGATATCCCCGCCGCGCATCGATTGCCATTTCGGACCGGATCGGGCGAC
>JAYVXQ010000194.1:0-5607 GCA_043785025.1 Acetobacteraceae bacterium | reverse complement strand
CGAACAGGCGGGAAACGGGCTGTGCGAGGCGGTAGCTGATCCCGAACTCCCCATGCAGGACCGCCCATAGGTAGCGGAGGAATTGCACGTGGATCGGTTGATCGAGGCCGAGCTGGCGGGTCAGTTCGATACGCTGCGCCTCGGTGTGGTCCTGGCCCAGAATGATGGAGACGGGATCGCCGACGAAGGAGAACAGGGCGAAGGAAATCAGACCCACGGTCAGGAGGACGGGGACGGCCTGCAGCAGTCTCGTGGCGGCGAAAGCGAACATTCTTCGCAGCGTAGAAGAGTTTCCGGCGGGAGGAAATGGGAGGTTTCAGGCGATCTCGTCGCGTTTCGCCCATTCGTTCATCAGCGTGAACCCGACGCCCAACAGCACGGGTCCGAGGAATATGCCCAGAAGGCCGAACGCCAGCGCGCCGCCGAGCACGCCCAGAATGGTGAGCAGAAATGGCAGATGAGCGCCCCGGGCGATGAACCAGGGGCGGATGATGCTGTCCGCGCCGGACACCGCGACGCCGCCGTAGATGGCCAGGAAAATCCCCCAGCCGATATGGCCCGTGCTCAGCAGCCAGAGTGAAGCGGGGATCCAGACCACCGGCGCGCCGACCGGCAGCACCGACAGGAACCCGGCGATGCCACCCAAAAGCATGGCGCGCGGCACGCCGGAGATCCACAGGCCGAACGCGGTCAGGATCCCCTGCACGACCGCGGTCCCGACAATGCCGTAAACGACACCGCGGATGGTGGCGCCGATGACCTCGATCAGCGGATCGGCGCGCGCGCCGGTGATGCGGTGCAGCATCAGACGGAGGCGGGCCGCCACCGGCTCGCCATAAACGTAGAAGAAGAACGCGATGAACAAGGCCAGCAGGAACATCAACACGCCGTTGGCGATGCCCAATAAAACGCTGAAGCCGCCTTCCAGCAGGATACCGAGATAGGGCCGCAGCGCGCTGAGTAAGGCGCCGATGTCGGCGGCCCAATTGTCCCACAGCGCGGCGAGGCTTGGCCCGATCAGTGCCAGATCGCGTAACCAGACCGGCGATTCGGGGAGGCCGCCGCGCAGCCATTCCTCGATCGCGCGGCGCAGTAAGGCGACGTCTCCGGCGCCGCGCGGGGCGGCCAAAGCGATCGGCAAGACCAGAACCACCGCTGTCAGCCATACCATCAGCATCGCCGACACCGAGCGGCGCAGACGCAGGCGGGTGCGGATCCACTCGTGCACCGGCCAGGTGGTGAATACCAGGATGCCAGCCCAGAGCAGCGCCGAGATGAACGGGTAAAGCACGACGAAACAGCCGAGGGCGACGCCGCCGATGGCGATCCAAAGCAAAGCGCGTTCAGCGGTCACCGCGTTTCCCGTTTCCGTTTCTGGTATGCGTGCGTCTGGTCAAGCACGGGAGGGACCTGTAGCCTCTGATCGCCGCCGATCGGAGACCCATCATGCCACGTCTCGCCGCCAACCTGTCCATGATGTTCAATGAAGTGCCGTTCCTGGAACGGTTCGCCGCCGCGCGCAAGGCCGGGTTCGAGGGGGTGGAGTTCCTGTTCCCCTACGAGTTCCCCGCCGCCGAACTGCGTAGCCGGTTGAATGGGGAGGGTCTGACACAGGCGCTGTTCAATATGCCGCCGGGGGATTGGGCGAGCGGCGAACGCGGGCTCGCGTCGTTGTTGGGCCGTCAGGCGGAGTTCCGCGAGGGCGTCAAACGCGCCTTGGATTACGCGGCGACATTGGACTGCCGCCGCGTGCATTGCATGGCGGGGATCCCCGCGCCGGATGTTCCGGCTGCCACGGCGGCGGCGGTTTACGCCGCGAACCTGGCATGGGCCGTGGAACAGGCGCGGCCGGCGGGCGTGAAGTTGATGCTGGAGCCGATCAATCATCGCGACATGCCGGGATATTTTCTGAACACGCAGGCGCAGGGTGCCGCGGTCATCGGCGCCATCGGGCATGACGGTCTGGGTTTACAGTTCGACGTCTATCACGTGCAAATCACCGAGGGCGATATCACGAAGC
The DNA here is from genome assembly GCA_043785025.1 of Acetobacteraceae bacterium. Taxonomy (GTDB): domain Bacteria; phylum Pseudomonadota; class Alphaproteobacteria; order Acetobacterales; family Acetobacteraceae; genus Rhodopila. The sequence continues at coordinate 3,587 of JAYVXQ010000194.1, read as the reverse complement.
GCATGGAACAATTCATGCCGGTGATCGATCATATCCAGATCGCCGATGTCCCCGCGCGGCATGAGCCGGGCACGGGCGAAATCGGTTGGGAATTCGTTTTCAGGCGGATGGACGAGTTGGGTTACGCCGGCTGGGTTGGTTGCGAATATCGTCCCGCCGGCGACACGGTCGCGGGATTGGAGTGGCGGCGCCGGTTCGGCGTTTGACGGGTTTATCCCGCCCCGGCCAAAGCGCGTTTTTCGACGGGCGTGGTGGTGACGCCGTAGACGCCCCGCTCGCCCATCAAAGGCGCGAACCGGGCGGTCAGACCGAGGACGGTTTCGGCTCCGCCCAAATATAGCGCGCCGTCGGGGGGCATCAGGGCCGCCATCGCCTCCAACACCCGGGTTTTCGTGGGTTGATCGAAATAGATCAGCACGTTGCGGCAGAATACGGCATCGAAACGACCCAGTGACCGGAGGTCGCCGAGAAGGTTAAATTCGCGGAATGAGACCATTTGGCGGATGGCGGGGGACAGGCGCCAGTTCTGGTCTTCCTTGGTGAAATATTTCATCAGCAGACGCACGGGCAAACCGCGCTGGACCTCAAACTGCGTGTAGAGGCCTTCTATCGCGCGGGCCAGGGTGTCGCGGGCGATGTCGGTGCCGACGATCTCCACTTTGCGCCCGCCCAACATGGGCAGGCATTCCGTCAGGATCATCGCGAGCGAATAGGCTTCCTGCCCGGCCGACGCCGCCGCCGACCAGACCCGCAACGGCGATCCGGTGGGACGCGCGGCGAGCAGACGCGGCAGGGTTTTGGTCCGGAAATGCTCGAACGGTTTCTCGTCGCGGAAGAAGAAGCTTTCGTTGGTGGTCATCGCCTCGACGAAATCGCGGATCACGGCTTCCCCGCCGGGACGGCTCATGCGCGCGGCGAGGGCATTGAGGCCGGACAATTGTTCGCGGCGCAGGATGTTCACCAGCCGGGTTTCCAGCAGATAGACCTTGTCGGGACCGATGATCAGGCCGGAGCGGTTTTTCAGCAGCCCAGACAGGATGTCGAAGCTGGCGTTGCTTAAGGGGGTGGTCATCGGGCGGGCATCCGCAACAGGTCCAGAAGTTTGGCCGCGATCCGCGGCAACGGGAGAACGGCGTGGCAGAGTCCGGCGCGCGCCACGGCGCCGGGCATGCCCCAGACGACGCTGGTCGCTTCATCTTGCGCGACGGCGGCGCCTCCGGCCTCGACGATCTGGCGGGTGCCGTCCAGCCCGTCATGGCCCATGCCCGTCAGCATCGCGATCAGCACGCGCCCGCCATAGACGGCGGCGACGGAGCGCAGCATGGGCTCAACCGAGGGCCGGCAGAAATTCTCCGGCGGCGATGTCGTCAGGCGGGCGCGGGGGGCGGAGGCCGAGCCTTCCAGAACCAGATGTTTGTCGCCGGGCGCCAGATAGATCCGCCCGCCCACCAGCGGTTCGCCGTCGCGCGCCTCGGCGCAGGGCAGGCCCCCGAGTTTGGTGATGTGCTCCGCGAGGATCGGGGTGAAGGTCGCGGGCATGTGCTGGGTCAGGACGACGGGCACGGTGACGCCGCGGCCCAGTTGGTGGATGAGGGTGAACAGCGCCTGGGGGCCGCCGGTGGAACTGCCGATCGCCAACAGCCGGGGTGAGAGGATCGGCGCCGGTCGCGTCACGATCGCGCCGCCCGTGGTTGGGCGGGTGGCCAGCATGGGCAATCGGTGGCGCAGCCTGGCGAGGCCCTTCACCTTGCTGATGAGCTCGGTGCGGAAATGGTCGTCGTTGGCGGTGCCGATCGAGGATGGTTTGGGCACGTAATCGGCGGCGCCCGATCGCAGCGCCCGCATCGCGATATCGGCGCCGCGCGTGGTCAGGGTCGAGGCCATGATGATCCGCAATCCCGGATCGGCCTTCAGCAGGCCGGGAAGTGCGGTGATCCCATCCATGACCGGCATTTCGATGTCGAGGATCAGGACGTCGGGTTTGGCGCGGGCGACTTCCGCGATCGCCAGTTGGCCATTGGCGACGCGGGCGACGATCTGGATCGCCGGATCGGTTTCCAGCATCCGCGCGATGGCACCCCGGATGACGGCGGAATCGTCGCAGATCATCACCCGCGCGACGTGATTGCCGGCGGAGGCGGTTTGGACCGTCGCCGACGCGATCACATCAGGCCCGCCTGGCCAAGCTTGCCGACCAGGATCTCTTCATCGAATGGCTTCATGATGTATTCGCGCGCGCCGCTGGTGATCGCCAGTTCGATTTGCGTGAGGTCGTTTTCCGTGGTGCAGAAGATCACCGGCGGATTGTCCGGTCCGAACTCGCCGCGCAGTTCGCGCAGGAACGCCAGCCCATCCATTACCGGCATGTTCCAGTCCAGCAGGACGAAATCCGGCAAACCGGCGCGGCAGGCGTCCAGCGCCTGTTGCCCATCGCCGGCCTCGGCGACGATCCAGCCATTGGCTTCCAGGATCCGGCGGGCGACCTTGCGCACCACGCGGCTGTCATCGACGACGAGGCAGTTGCGCGTCATGCCGCCCTCCCTCAGACCGAAATCGCGAAATCGAGCAGGCGGGCGACGTCCAGGATCACCAGCAGGCGACCGTCCAGCCGGTAAATCCCGTTGCTGAACGCCGCCCATTCGCGTTCCAGGGTCGGCGGGTTCCGCTCCAACAGACCGGGATCCAGGCTCATGACTTCTGAAACCTGATCGACCAGCAGGGCGTAAAGCTCGCCACCCTGCTCGGCGACCACGGACATGCGTTTCTGGCCCGCCTCGGGGGGCGGCAGGTGCAAGCGGCGGCGCAGATCGATGGCGGTGACGATGCGGCCGCGCAAATTCAGGCTGCCGGCGACGTCGGGTGGGGCCAGGGGGATGCGGGTGATCGGCTGCTCGGCGAGGATATCGCGCACGCCCAACACCGGAATGCCGCATAATTGTCCGGCGACGGTCAGGGTGACGTAGACCTGGTCCTCGCGGGAGGTTTGCGCTTGTCGTTCCAGCACGTCGACGGTCATCGTGTTTCCTCCGGTTTGTTTCAGTTCATGATCCGCGCGGGCCGCTGTTTCGGGTCACGGGCGTGGGCCAGGGTCTCGCGTCAGGCCGACGCGGCCACGGCCAGGCATTGGTTCAGCGCGTGGATCACCTGATCTCGTTGATTTTTAGAAACGTAATCGGTGAACCCGGCATCGCGGCCGGCCTCCACCTGATGAGGATCCGTGTGGCTCGACAGCGCGATCATTGGCACATGCGCCCATGGCCCGCCGGCGCGGACATCGCGGGCGAAGGCCAGCCCGTCCATGCCTGGCATTTCGATGTCGGACACGATCGCGTCGAACCGGCGGCCCGCGTCGCGCAGCCGTAACGCCTCATCCGCGCTGGCCGATGCGGTGATCGCGAACCCCGCCGCCGTCAGCGCGGGCACCAGCAGATTGCGGAAGAACGCGCTGTCCTCCACCACCAGAACATCCCGCGCATTGGGCATCGGCGTGGCCGGCTTCGCGGTGAACCAGTCCTGCCACGCCTGAGTAACCCAGTATCCGGTGTCCAGCACGTCGGTCGCCTGTCCGGCGATGATGGCGGAGCCGA
>JAYVXQ010000193.1:0-5639 GCA_043785025.1 Acetobacteraceae bacterium | reverse complement strand
GCGGGCGCGGGCGCGGACGCGCCGCGTGCTTACAACGGCCTGAGCGGGCGATGCGGCGGCGGCGGTAATTCGACGCGGATTGGGTCGCCGGCGGTCACGTCGCCGCCTGTGATCACGATCGCCATGACGCCGGATTTGCCGATCAGGCCGCCGGCGGCGTCGCGGTCCAGCACGGCGGCGACCAATCCGTTTTGAAACCGATCCAGTTGCGGACAGGGACGGCGGATGCCGGTGAGTTCGATGATCGCCGCCGCCCCAAGATGCAGGCGGGCGCGGTCTGGAAGGTTCAGAAGGTCGATGCCCTCGGTCTGCACGTTTTCGCCGATATCCCCGGGGTTGAGGGTGAAACCCTTGCCGCGCAACTCCGTCAGAAGTTCCGTGGGCAGCAGATGCACCTGACGCAGATTGGGTTGCAAGGGATCGCGCGCTTTCTCGTATCGCTGTTGCACCGTTCGTCCGGCGTGCGCGTCGCCCTCGACACCATGGCCCTCGATCAGGCGGATTGAGAACTCCGGCCGCTTGGAAAAACGATGCGATTTCGCGCGGTTGACCGCGACGATTTTCATCCCCGCACGTGGGTCAGCGTGTCGTCCAGCGCGTGACGCAGCATCCCGACGGCGTCGTCGATTTCGGCTTCCGTGATGATCAGCGGCGGAGACAACGCGATCCGGTCGCCGATGAACCGCGCGATCAAGCCGTGCTGGCGCGCGAACCCGTCGGCGATGGCGCCCACTTTCAAAGCGGGATGGAAGGGCTGGCCAGTGGCTTTGTCCGCCACCATCTCCAGCGCCGCGATCAGGCCGACGCCGCGGACATCGCCGACCAGCGGGTGATCGATCAACGCGCCCATTTTTCGTTGCAGGTACGGACCAACCTGTTGGACGTGGCCCAACATGTCCATCTCGTCGTAGATTTTCAGCGTCTCCATGGCGACGGCGGTCGTCACCGGATGGCCGGCATAGGTGAAACCATGGGCGAAATTCCCGAGTTTCCGGCTTTCATCCAGCATGGCGTCGAACACGCGCTGATTGATCAGCAGCGCCGAGATCGGCTGCATGCCCGCCGACAGGGCCTTGGCACAGGATATCATGTCCGGTTTCAGATCGTAGGTCTGACTGCCCCACATGTTGCCGGTGCGGCCGAAGCCGCAAATCACCTCGTCCGCGATGAACAGCAGATCATATTCGCGAATGACCGCCTGCATCTTTTCCCAATAGGTCCGGGGGGGAACGATGCCGCCGCCGGCACCCATCACCGGCTCGCCGATAAAGGCGCCGCAGGTGTCTGGGCCTTCGCGCAGGATCAGTTTTTCCAGTTCGTCGGCCATGCGGGTGGCGAACATTTCCTCGCTCTCGCCTTTTATATGACGGCGGTAGTAATGCGGGAATTCCGTGTGTTTGAAATCCGGAAACGGCAGGCCGAAATCGGCGTGCATATCCGGCTTGCCTGAGGCGGAAATCGACGCCGAGGTGCTGCCGTGATAGCCCATGTGCCGGCCGATGATCTTGCGTTTTTCCGGCTTGCCGATCGCGGCGTGGTAATACCAGACCAGCTTGATCGCGGTGTCGTTGGCCTCGGAGCCCGAGCATTGGAACAGCACTTTACTCATGGGCAGCGGCGCGATCGCCAGCAGGCGTTCGGCGAGATCGACGGCGGTTTCGCCGGTCGTTCCCCGATAGAGATGATAATATCCCAGTTTGCGCATTTGTTCATAAGCGACGCGCGCCAGACGCTCCGACGCATAGCCCAATGAGGCGCACCATAATCCGGCGGCGGCGTCCAAATAGCGTTTGCCGGTATCGTCGGTGACGAAACATCCGTCCCCGTCGCCGATCACCAGCGGACCGTCTTGCAGATGTTTCACCAGATTGGTCTGCGGATGCACGATACTCGCGATATCGCGGGCGTGCACCGAATTGGGCGCGAGGTCGGTCACACGGTCTCTCCTGCGACTGGCTGGAACTGGCGAAAAGCTTTATCCATCGGGCCGGGAAACACAATGCCATCGGGAGGACAAAAGATGACCACGCACGGACGCATCGCTTTTGGCGAGATGAAAGAGGTCATTTATGGCAAGGCGGCCGCCGAAACCGTTGCCGAAGTCACGGCGCGCATGGGGGCGGAGCGCGTGTTCCTGATGGTCAGCGGCACGTTGCATCGCGAAACGCGGGAGATCACGAAAATCCGCGCGGCATTGGGCAATCGTTGCGCGGGCGTTTTCGATAAAATGCCGGCGCACACGCCGCGCTCGGCGGTCATCGCGGCGACCAACGCGGCGCGCGCGGCGAACGCCGATCTGATCGTGACGGTGGGCGGCGGCTCCATCACCGATGGCGCCAAGGCGGTGCAAATTTGCCTCGCCAACGACATCACGACGCCTGAGGGGATGGATGCCTGCCGCGGCGATGCGGTGTTCAAGCCGCCGGCGATCCGCCAGATCAGCGTGCCCACCACGTTATCGGCGGGTGAGTTCAGCCATTTATCGGGCGTCACCGATGAGCGCACCAAGGTTAAGGAATTATTCCGTCACGCGCTGGTCATTCCCGCCGCCGTCATCCTCGATCCCGCGCTGACCATTCACACACCGGAATGGCTGTTTCTCTCGACCGGCATTCGCGCGGTGGATCATTGCGTGGAAGGTGTGTGTTCGCTGGAATCCAATCCGTACGGCGACGCGCAGGCCTTGCGGGGATTGAGCCTTTTGGTGACGGGATTGGCGAAGGTGAAGGCGGATCCTGGCGATTTGCAGGCGCGGCTGGATTGCCAAATGGGCTCCTGGTTGTCGATGGGACCGCTGGCGGGCGGGGTGCCGATGGGGGCGAGCCATGGCATTGGCTATGTGCTTGGCGCGGTGTTCGATGTGCCGCACGGTCACACGTCATGCATTATGCTGCCCGCTGTCATGCGCTGGAACAAGGACGCCAATCCTGAGCGGCAGGCGTTGATCGCCGCGGCGATGGGCGATCCGAACGCCGCCGCCGCCGATTTGCTGGACCGGTTCATCGCCGGTCTTGGCATGCCGCGCAGCCTGAGTGCCGTGAAAATCGGGCCCGAGCATTTCGACCGCATCGCCAAACAGGCCATGGGAACCCCTTGGATTCCGCGCAATCCCCGCCCCATTCCAACACCCGCGCAGGTGCGGGAGATTCTGGACATCGCCGCCTGAATTGTTTTCTTGCACCGGAGGCCGAATCGCTGGCAGACTTCGGATGTCGAAGCAACAACTGGAAGGAGGTGATCCTGTGTCTCATTGTTTGGTGGCAGCCCTTGCCATGACCTGGATCGCCGCCGCGAGCGCGGTGGCGTAAACTACTCCGGTCCGGCAACGGACAGTCATAACAATGTGAAGGCTCCTGGGGCAACCCTGGAGCCTTCGTTGTTTGGGGGCCAGACCATGCGCTGTTCATGGGCTCAGAACGCTGACGAAACCATGCAACTTTATCACGACACCGAATGGGCAATTCCGCATCGCAGCGATCGGGCGTTGTTCGAGCTGATTTCGTTGGAGGGCGCGCAGGCCGGATTGTCGTGGCGGACGGTGCTGGCGCGGCGCGAGGGATATCGGGCGGCGTATCACGGGTTCGACATCGCGCGTGTCGCGGCGATGACCGACGATGCGCTGAGCACAGTGTTGCTCAATCCCGGGGTTATTCGTCATCGCCTGAAAATCTGGTCGGTGCGCGACAACGCGCGCGCGGCGTTGGTTATCCCGAACGGTCTCAGCGAATTTTTGTGGGACTTCGTTGACGGCAAACCCATCGTTAATCATTGGGCGGTCTCCGGGGAGGTTCCCGCCACCACCATTGTCTCCGACCGCATGAGCAAAGCGCTTCGCAAGCAGGGGTTTCGCTTCGTGGGTTCCACGATATGCTACGCGCTGATGCAGGCCAGCGGAATGGTCGACGATCATCTGGTCACATGTACCGTGAAGGGAACGCGATAGATGCGCAACACCGAGGAAATCTGGTCACTGGTCGACGCCGCGCGCGCGGATTTCATCGCGCTGTCGGATCGCGTCTGGGACATCCCTGAGCTGTGCTATGGCGAATTCAAATCCTGCGCGGAACACACGGCGACGTTGAAAGCGCATGGTTTTCGCGTGACGGAAAATCTCGCGGGGATTCCCACCGCGGTCATGGGCGAGGCCGGAGAAGACGGACCGGTCATCGCGATCCTTGGCGAATATGACGCGTTACCGGGCCTGTCGCAGGAAGCCGGCGTGCCCGAACAACGCCCCATTCCCGGCAATGGGTATGGCCACGGCTGCGGTCATAACATGTTAGGCTCCGCTTCGATGTTGGCCGCGACGGCGGTGAAGGATTATTTGGCCGCGCACGGCATCAAGGGGCGCGTGCGATATTACGGCTGTCCCGCCGAGGAAGGTGGGGCCGCGAAAGGCTTCCTGGTTCGCGCCGGCGCGTTTTCCGACGTGGATATCGCGATTTCCTGGCATCCCGGGGCCTTCGCGGGATTGTTTGAGCCATTGTCGCTGGCGAACACCCGCATCGATTTCGCCTTCACCGGCCGATCCGCGCACGCCGCCGCCGCGCCGCATCTGGGCCGTAGCGCGCTGGACGCGGTCGAGTTGATGAATGTCGGCGTCAATTACATGCGCGAGCACATGCCGTCCGACGCGCGCATCCATTACGCGATGCTGGACGCCGGCGGGATCGCGCCCAACGTCGTGCAGGCCTTCGCCAAAGTTCGCTATTTAATCCGCGCCCGGAACCTTCCGGAACTGAATGCTCTGATCATACGGGTGAGAAAAGTCGCGGAGGGCGCGGCGCTGATGACGGAAACCTCGGTTGCCGCGACCGTGGTCAGTGCCGTGTCCAATCTGCTTGGTAACTCTCCGCTGGAGCGGGCTTTGCAGGATAATCTGGAGCGTCTGGGGCCGCCGGAATTCGACGACGCGGATCGCGCGATGGCGGCGAAATTTCAGGCGACGATGAGCCAGGAGGATATCGAGAGTTCCTACCGCCGCTCCGGCGTGCCGTATCAGTTGGGCAAGAGCCTGTGCGATCTGATTGTGCCGCTGGACGCGCCGCGGGCGCCGATGATCGGGTCGACGGATGTTGGCGATGTCAGTTGGGTGGTTCCGACGGTGCAGGCGCGCGGCGCGGTTTATGCGATTGGCACGCCCGGTCATTCCTGGCAGCTGACCGGTCAGGGAAAATTGCCAGCGGGCCACAAGGGACTGGTGCATGTCGCCAAGGTCATGGCGGGCACCGCGCTGGACGTGATGCTGGACGATACGTTACGCGCCCATGCCAAAGCGGATTTGAAGGAGCGGACGTCGCGCTCCCCCTATATCTGCCCGATCCCCGATGACGTCGAACCGCCGATCCACATGTCAGCCTGACAGCGGCGCGACATCCCGCCGGCACGCGATCCCCGCCAGGTCTGGTGACACGGCGGGGTAGCGGCGCGGAACGTCGGGGTCATGGCCGGGAACGATATGCGCGGGGGATGGCGCAAGGGTAACGAAGGCCTCCAGCGTCTCACCGACATGGAACGCCGTGGTGAAGGGCGGATAGGATTCCATGTTTTCATGGAAATGCGTGCGTATCGGCTGTTACTCCGGGAAATCGATTGGGCAACGTTCCCGTGTGCGCGGCCCGCGTCGCGTAGCGCAGCGC
>JAYVXQ010000192.1:0-5653 GCA_043785025.1 Acetobacteraceae bacterium | reverse complement strand
GCGAGTTCGATATCGCCGACATTATCCCGGCCATGCTCGTCGGCCATGATGACCTCGGATCGTTCGCAGCGCCATTTCACTGGGCGATCGAGTTTCTTGGCGGCCCAGAGAACGAGGCGATGATCGACATATTGCCAGCCTTTGGTGCCGAACCCGCCGCCGACGTCATTCACGACGACGCGCACCTGGCTTTCCGGAACCTTGAACACCTGCGCCGCGAGCATGTTGCGTACCCGGTGCGGATAATTGACATCGGCGTAAAGCGTATACCGGTCCTCGAACTTATCGAATACGCCCAACGATCCGCGCGGCTCCATGAACTGCGCATGTACGCGGGTTACGACGTGACGGCGGCGGACGATATGCTTCGCGACGGCGAAGGCGGCATCCGTCGCCGCTTTATCGCCCCGTTCGAATGTGTGGGAGATGTTGTCTCCGTTCTCATCCCACACCACTGGCGCGCCGGGTTTCGCGGCTTCGGCGACGTCGGTGACGGACGGGAGGGTTTCGTAGTTCACCAGCACGAGTTCGGCGGCGTCTTTGGCCTGTTCGAGGGTTTCCGCGATTACCATGCCCACCGGATCGCCGACGTAACGGACGCGGTCGCGGATCAACGCGGGCCGTTGCGGCGCGAACATCGGTGAGCCGTCGCGTTTCTTCCGCGGCATGTTGGCTTTTGGCATGCTGATCCCGTCGGCCTCGTAATCGGCGGCGGTATAGATCGCGACCACGCCGGGTAACGTCGCGGCCGCGGCTGTGTCGATGCCGCGAATCCAGGCATGCGCGTGAGGCGAGCGGATGAACACGCACCAGGCCTGCCGCGGCAGTAAGTTGTCATCCTGGTAATGGCCGCGGCCAGTCAGCAGGCGCACGTCTTCATAGCGCCGGACCGGTTGCCCGATACCGAATTTCATCGGTGTATCGAAATGATCAGCCATTGTGATGCCTCCATAAACGAACGGCGCCGTGTCTACACGAACCGGGCGGTGATGGTGCCGAGTGTGCCGTAATCGACCAGGAATGTATCTCCCGCATGGGCTTCGACCGTGCTGGTGAAGGATCCGCCCAGTACGAACTGTCCCGGTTCCAAAGCGATGTCGAAGGGGGCGAGTTTATTCGCGAGCCACGCCACTCCGTTGGCCGGATGGTTCAGCACCGCGGCGGCAACGCCAGATTCCTCAATGACATTGTTCCGGTGACACAGCACGCCAACCCAGCGCAGGTCGATGTCCATGGGCCGGATGGGGCGGCCGCCGATGATCAAAGCGGCGTTGCCCGCGTTATCGGCGATGCTGTCCAGTACGCAGCGCGGTTGATTGGTCACGGGATCGACGCGATGGGTGCGGCCATCGACGATCTCGGCGGCGGGTACGATATAATCGACGGCGTTCAGGACGTCGAAAATCGTGCAATTTGGACCCTTGAGGCGTTTTCCCATGACAAACCCGAGTTCACATTCCAATCGGGGCTGGATGAACCGGCTCATGGGGAGTTCGTCGCCGGTGTTGTAAAACATATCGGCCATCAACGAGCCGTAATCAGGCTCATTAATTCCGACCGAACGTTGCATCGCGCGGGATGTCAGGCCGATTTTATGGCCCCTGATGGGATTGCCCTCAGCGACTTTGATTTTAACCCAGGCTCGTTGAACGGCATACGCGTCCTCGGTCGTGAAGCCCGGATGGACGATGCTTGGCGCGCGAATGCGGATGCGCGATTTCTCCGCCTCGTGATAGGCATGGGCCAGCCCTTCGATGGTCGCGGTATCGAGCATGTGTGTCTCCGATGGGTTGGTTTTGCTTCCGATCATGGACAATCCGGCTATGCGAGCCCGTTTGGCGCCTGTCAATCTGCTAGAGCCGGAACCGCACACCCGCCAACACTGAGGCGCCGGGAACCTGAAACCCGTTCACCGGTTCGAACCTGGAATTGAAGATATTTGTCCCTTCCAGGCGTAGTTGCACCGCGGGCGAAAGGTCGTAACTCGCGGTCAGGTTGGTCACGACGCCGTGCTGACCCACGCCATAGCCGGCGCCGAAGCCGTTGTTGTCATAAAGATAGTCGTGCGAGGGGCCATTATAGACCAGAGTGGAGCGGATTTTGAGGCCTGGCAGCGGCAGCACCGTGACATCCGCGGTGGCGGCGTTGCGCGGGCGGCGCAGCAGCGCGGTTCCGGTGGCTGGTGACTGCGATTTGGACACGGCGTCGGTGAATGTGTAGCCGCCACGCAGGATCAGCCACTCCAGAGGCCGCAGCGTCAGTTCGGCTTCTATCCCCTGGATCTGGGCTGATCCGAGGTTCGTCCAGGTCGTGACCGGACCAAAGACGTTGGTGATGAGGTCGCGGATTTGTTGATTGAACAATGTCGCGCTGAAGGTGATGGCATCGGCGCGGCCGAACGCGGCGGCTTTGCTGGTAAAGCCCAGTTCCCAGCCTTGAGCGGTTTCGGGCTTCAGACCGGGATTGCCGACGGTGCCAAAGGAGTCGATGCCGAACCGTTCATAAAGCGACGGCGATCGGAACGAGGTACCATAGGACGCCTTGATGGATGTCGAAATTTCCGGAACCAGCAACACCGCGCCAAGCCGCCATGTCGTGGGTACGTTTGGTCCAACCCAGTCCTGCCTCAATTGTCCGGTTAGCACTACGCGCTTCAACACGGTGGTGCTCGCACCGAGATAACCGGCATCGCTGATCATGCTGGCTCGGGCCGAGGATGTGTAGGGAAAACCCGAAAATGAATCATCGATCTTCACGTTGATGGTATCGATGATATGCTGATATCCAAATGTCACGTCGGACTGACTCAGAGCCCCCGATGGCAATATCGTATCCAGGTGAACCACGTTGTTCCACTGCAGATCCGTACGATACGCGTGGTAACGATTATCCTGGGTTGTCAAATTCGGATCGGCGGTATTGAGCGGCTCTTGATAGCGGCGGTCGGTTTGTAGGCGGCCGAGAAACACGCTCGTTTCGTATATGTCGCCGAACGGGTGCGATGTCACACCGATCCGCCCCAATAAGGACGTGACGGTGCCTGAGGAATTCGATTGATCGAAGGTGGGAAATCCCAGCGTATTGAAACCGAACAGCGATTGATTGGCGCGCAGGAAAACCGACAGCCGGGTTCCTTCGATCGGCGTATATCCAAGATTGAGCGTGGCGATGCGATCACGAAACCCTTGCGGCGTTCCGGTGTAAATGTTCTGTCGCCGTGGCGTGCTGTCGAAGCCGCGCCGCGACTGACTTTCGAGCGTCAGGGCATAGTCCAAGGGCCCAGTGATCCCGCTGACTGAGGCGGCGCCGACGACGGTCGCGGGATAACCGCCCGCGAGGTCGATTTCGATTCGCGGTTTGCTCGTGGTCCCGCGTCGCGAGATTAAATTGATCACGCCGCCGATCGCGCCTGATCCGTAGATCGCGGCCATTGGGCCCCGTACGATTTCGATGCGTTCGATATCGGATAATGTCTCGGTTCCGAAATTGAATGCGCCCGATACTTCCGACGCGTCATTGATCGGCATTCCGTCGCGCAGCACCAGCACATGCGACGACGCGGTGCCGCGCATAAAGACGCTGGACTGGCCTCCTGGTCCGCCGGAGGGGCTGACTCGTAGACCAGGAGTCGATGACAGAATATCACCTAATGTGACCGCGCCGCTCGACTCGATCGCCTGACGATCGATGACGGTGACTCCGGCGGGCACATTCGCGATGGGTTGCGGCGTGCGCGCGGCGGTGATGACGGTTCCGGGCAGGTCGATAACAGGTTGGGCGGTCGCGGCATGGGTGGCGGCAAGCAGTGCCAGCAGCGGGATTGTCCCTCGCATGCGGGTCTCCATCGGTCATAGGCCGATCTCCCGCATCCGGGTTTCTCCCCGGTGCCAAGGGTGCACCCCGCCCCGACGGCACGCGCGCGATCTCGACACAGGCCGGTCTCCTGGCTCGTGAGTCAACGTACGGACCTGCCTTCTCACCTTTCGGCAATGGCTTTTCTAAGCGCGCTGATCTCGCAACGCTCTCGGTCCGAACTCGTCACTACAGTCGCGGGGGCGGCGACGTCGGCGTCAATCATGGATTGATCAGCCTCGGTCATTCCCGTTTCAGCCCTTGCGGGCCACCTGTGTCTGACGCACCTATAGCGGGTTCATGAGAGCTGACAAGATGATCCCTGGTATTTCTTTCGATCCCGATGCGCCGGTGCCGTTGTCTGGGCTTCGCGTCGTTGATATGTCCCGACTGGTAGCGGGCAACATGGTCAGTCTGCAACTCGCCGATCAGGGCGCGGAGGTGATCAAGATCGAGGATCCTCGCGACGGCGATCCGCTGCGGGCGTGGCGGGTGAAGGGATTGTCGCTGCACTGGAAGGTATACGCGCGCAACAAAAAAAGTCTGGCGTTGGATGCGCGCGCGCCAGGCGGGATCGATGTGCTGCGCGACCTGCTGGCCACCTCGCACATCCTGATTGAGAATTTCCGGCCGGGCACGCTGGAGAAAATGGGCCTCGCGCCGGCGGATCTGCATCGGCGTAATCCGGGCCTGATTATCGTGCGTATCACGGGTTTTGGTCAGGACGGTCCGTATCGCGACCGGCCCGGTTTCGGCACGCTGGTGGAGGCGATGTCAGGCTTCGCGTCGAAAAACGGGTTCGAGGATCGCGCCCCCGTGCTGCCCCCTTTGGCGATGGCGGACATGATATCCGGCCTTTATGGCGCGTATGCGATCATGGTCGCGCTGCGCGTCGTGGAACGCGGCGGTAAAGGCCAGATCATCGATCTTTCCCTGCTGGAGCCGATGATTTCCGTATTGGGGCCAGACGCGGCGATCTATCGGGTCAGCGGGGAACAGCCGCGGCGGACCGGCAGCCGCTCGCTCACCACGTCGCCAAGAAATGTCTATGAAACCAGCGACCACCGGTTCATCGCGATGTCGGCGTCGATCCAGGCGATGGCCGAGCGGGTGTTTCACGCCATCGGCAAGCCCGAAATGATCACCGATCCGAGATTCCGCACCAATACGGATCGAGTTCGTAACATTGACGCGTGCGACGCCGCGGTGGCGGAATTCATCGCCGCGCGGAGTCTGGCTGAAAACATGGCGATTTTCGAAGCGGCGGAAGTCACCGCCAATCCCGTCTACGAAATCGACCAACTGATGGACGATCCGCATGTGCACGGGCGCGGCGTTTTGGTCGAGGCGCCGGACGATGAAGCGGGATCGGTGCTGATGCACAACATCATTCCACGATTGTCTGAAACCCCCGGCCGCTTTCGCCTGCCGGCGCCGTCGCTTGGACAGCATTCGCGGTCCGTTTTGGAATCGATTGGAATCACCGCGGCGGATATCGACACGCTGGTCCGCGCCGGCGCGATCAAGGAGGGCTGAATGATGCGTGATGATTTGCCGGTGTGGCGTTCCCTGATGTTCGTTCCGGTGAACGTCGAAAAATTCGTCAACACCGGTGCCGACCGCGGCGCCGATGGCATCATCCTGGACCTGGAGGATTCCGTTGCTCCATCACAGAAAGATCATGCCCGCACATTGATCGCGGATGCGATTCCGCGGGTCGCCAGGAACGGCGCTGACGTTTTGGTGCGGGTTAATCGTCCGTGGCGCATGATGGTGCGGGATGTGGAGGCCGCGGTTATTC
>JAYVXQ010000191.1:0-17235 GCA_043785025.1 Acetobacteraceae bacterium | reverse complement strand
TATGGCGCGCCCCACGGTGATGCGCCTGATCGCCCGGGGCGAATTAATCGCCCGCAAGGACGGCGGCCACTACGTCCTGGCTCCGCGCGACGTGCGGCTGTTCCAAACCCGCCTCGACGCCGCCCGCCGGGAGGCGTTCGCCACCCTCACCGCCATGGCCGGAGAATTCGGTCCGTGACCTGGGCGCATCTTTATCCGGGCGTCCCCATCGCCCTCGCGTCCGCGCTGCTGTTTGGCGCCGCCACGCCCTTATCCAAAATCCTGGTGGGCTCCGTCGACCCGCAATTGCTCGCGGGGCTGCTGTATCTCGGCTCCGGGATCGGGCTCGCCGCCGTTTATCTGACCCGCGCGACGCCCGAGGCTCCGTTGCGCGCCGCCGACATCCCCTGGCTGGTGGCTGTGGTGATCAGTGGCGGCGTCGCCGGTCCGTTGTTGCTGATGTGGGGCCTGGCGCGGACGGAGGCTTCGACGGGGAGCTTGCTGCTGAACCTGGAGGGGCTCGCGACCATGGCGATCGCCTGGATCGTGTTCCGGGAAAGCGTCGATCGCCGCTTGCTGTTGGGCGCGCTGGCCATCATCGCCGGTGCCTGCGTGCTGACGTGGGAGGGCGGGGCGCCACGGATCGGCACAGGCGCCATCCTGATCGCCGCCGCGTGCGCCGCCTGGGGGATCGACAACAATTTGACCCGCGCCTTGTCCAACGCCGATCCGGTGCAGATCGCGATGATCAAAGGCCTGGCGGCGGGCGCGGCCAACACGGGTTTCGCGCTGGCCAATGGCGCCGTCATCCCTGGCCCAACCACGATCGCCGCCGCGGCCGTGCTCGGTTTTTTCGGCTTTGGGGTCAGCCTGGTGCTGTTCGTCCTCGCATTGCGCCATCTCGGCGCCGCGCGCACCGGCGCGTATTTCTCCCTCGCCCCGTTTATTGGCGCCGCCCTCGCGATCCCGCTGCTGCACGAAACCCTGACCGTTCCATTTTTCATCGCCGCCGGCCTGATGGCGTTCGGCCTGTGGATGCATCTGGCCGAGCGCCACGACCACGCGCACGTGCACGACCCGCTGGAACATGCGCACAACCACGTGCACGACGCGCATCATCTGCACGGCCACGACGGCCCGATCACCGAGCCGCACGCGCACTGGCATCGCCACGCGCCCTTGCGTCACACCCATGCGCATTATCCCGACCCGCATCACCGGCACACGCATTGACACGTTCAGGACCCGCGGCACACGATACGCGGCTGAACAGAACGGACCCTGGCCATGATCACCATTCTCATGGATGACGGCGACTTCACCGCCGAAACATCCGCCGCCTTGCACATGAAACCCGCTGACGTCGAACGCGTCACCGGTTGGGCGCTGAAGCCCGAGGGCTTTTGCAAAGCCGATATTTGCGTGCCGCTGCGCACCGCCGTCACCACCGAGGGCGACGTCGATCTGCCCGCTTTCTGGCGTCATCTCGGCAACCCCGTCCTGTCCGATCAAACCGGTTCGACCTGGGTTCTTGGCACCGGTGCCGACACGCGCAACGCCACCCTCGCGGGCCTGATGGCCCCGGACATCACGCTGCCGGATCTGGCCGGCGTGCCGCACACCCTGTCCGCGCTGCGTGGCAAGAAAGTTCTGTTGACGACCTGGGCTTCCTGGTGAGGCTGCCGCTTTGATCTGCCCGTGTGGCAGACATTGTTCGCGAGCCTTGCCGATAAGAATTTCATGATCGTCGCCGTCGCCGAGGAAGGCCTTGGCGCCGACGCCGCCCGCCCCTGGATCGAACAGGCCGCTCCGACGTATTGGAGTCTGATCGATCGGGAACACCGCCTCGCCGCGCTGTATAGCATGGTGAACGTGCCGCAATGCGTCTGGATCGATGAGACCGGCCGCATCGTCAGGGGACCCGAGACCACGGGCTCCTCCGATCATTTCCGGAAGATGGACCTCGCGACCCGCACCCTCGCCCCCGAGTTGATGGAGGCAAGGCTCACGGCGCGAAGCCGCTATATGGACGCGATCCGCGATTGGGTGCTGACCGGGAACCACGCGCTGCCGGCGGACAAGGCCCGTGCCGCGCTGCCGAAAATCACGCCTGATATAGCCCAGGCGCATGCGCATTTTCGGTTGGGGAATGAATTGGTGCGCAAGGGGGAGATCGGGGAAGGGACGGAGCATTTGAAGGAAGCCAGCCGCCTGCATCCGGATTCCTGGAACATGTGGCGCCAGACGGCCGAGTTCGCTTCGGTCGGCAGCGCCAGCGGTCCCGCCTTCTGGCAACGCGTCAATGCCTTGGGCGATCGTCCGTATTACATTCAACCCGATTTGCCGGCCTGAATGACCGCTGGCGGCGACGCCAAAATCGCCGCCAGCGCGCTCAGTCCCGACAGCACCGTGAAGCAGGTCAGCGCGGTCTCGTACCCGCCGGTGACATCGCGCAGCACGCCCGAGATCAATGGCCCGGAGGCCTGCGCCAGCACCTGGATCGTCAGCGCGATGCCGCGGATGGCGCCATAGCTGCGGCGCCCGAAATAATCCGCCCATGCGACGGGCAGCATCAGCAGCAAGCCGCCAATGCCCCAGCCGAACACGGTCGCCGCGACATAGGCCATCGTGACGCTGTGCACGGCGGGATACAGCAAGGTCCCCGCGCAAATCAGCGCGCCCGTCATCGCCAATTTGACGCGCACGGATATCCGGCGTGGCATGAAGCCGAAGGCGAAGCTCGCCACGCCGGACATCAGCGAGAACCATGATACGATCCCCGCCGCGGCCGTTACGCTGAGACCGCGTTCCAGCAAAAACGGCGCCTGATGCAGGCTGACGCCCGCCTGAACGGGATAGGCGAGCACGGTGAACAGCGACACAGCCCAGAAACTTCTGGTCCGCAAGGCCTGGGCGCGGGTGAACATCGGCTCCGGCCGGACCGGACCGCTGAGGGCGCGCGGGACGAACCCGCCATCGGGAACCAGGCCCACATCCTCGGGCCGGCGCGCCATCAGCAGAAATACCGGCACGAATCCGACGACCAGCACGGTTATTCCGATCGCGAACCAGCCCGCGCGCCAGCCGCTCGATACCATGGCCAGGGAGGCGATCATCGGCAGCAGCACAAGTCCAGACATTTGACCAAGTGTGGCGATGGAGTTGGCGATGGCGCGGCGGGCGACGAACCAGTTGTTGACCGCGCCATAAATGCCGAGATCGAAAGGTCCGGCGAAATTCAGGCGCGCGACGCAAAACAGAACGTAAAACATTGGCAACGACAGCGTCAGCGACAGCGCCATGTTCGCGAGGCCGGTGGTCAGGATCGCGACGCAGAGCACGAGGCGCGCGCCCTCCCGGTCCAGAAACCGGCCCAACATGGGTGAGGCGATCGCCGCCAATATCCCGCCCAGAGACACGGCGCCCGAGATCGCGGTTCGCGACCAGCCGAACGCCTCGGTCATTGGGGTGACGAACACGGACAGGGTCGCGACCGAGCCGCCCTGGCGCGACAGACCGGCGCAGCAGGCACAGGCCAGAATAACCCAGCCATAGAAGAACGGCAGGCGCGGGATGAGTGCGCGGGCCAGAAATGGGGCGTTCATCAGAAGGGGGTCAGTCGTTGGGCCAGAACGCGTCGTCGATGATCTGGTTGAAGGTGAAGGGGCAGACGGCGGGAAACCGGTCCTGGCCGGTTTCCCGCTCGGCCCGGATCGCGGCATCGCCATAGGCGTCGTCCATCGCCTGATCCAGGAAGGCCTTCAGGCTCGGGTTATCGCGCAGATGGCGGCTTGTCCGCTGGCGCTGTTCCTTGATCGTCAGCCGCCAAACATTGCCGCGAAGCGCGGGTTGAAACCGCCATTTCAGCAAATGGGTCAGCAAGACCTTGAGCCGCTTCTCCAGTTCCCGGCGCTCGCCGCGCGCGAGCGTTTCGATCTCTTCGGCGATGTTGTCGATATCAGCGTCCGCGAGCTTCCGCTCACGCAGCAGCGCGGCCTGACGCATGGCCCAGGCGTGAAAATCCTGATCATAAAGCGCGTTGCTCATGGCGCCATGTTACAGACCCTGTCGCCACCCCGCCACCTGGCTTATAAGCGCGCCCAACACGTCCAGAGTATCCGGAGAAAACGACCATGCCCGACCCCAAACTTCCGCATCGCCTGCTTGGCGGCCTGGCTGTCTCGACCGTCGGCCTTGGCTGCATGTCGCTGTCCGGGGTTTACGGTGAAGCCGACGACAAAACCTCAGAAGATCTGATCCGCCACGCGATCGATCACGGCGTCGATCACCTCGATTCGTCGGATATGTATGGCTGGGGTCATAACGAGGACGTCATCGGCCGCGCCATCAAAGGCCGCCGTGACCAGGTCGTGCTCGCCACCAAATTCGGCCAGGTCCAACGGCCCGGTCAGTCCAATGGCGTCAACGGGCATCCCGATTATGTCCAACAAGCGTGCGAGGCGTCGTTGAAACGTCTCAACGAAGACGTCATCGATTTGTATTATCAGCACCGCGTCGATCCCAACGTTCCGGTTGAAGACACCGTGGGCGCGATGAAACGCCTGGTGGAACAAGGCAAGGTGCGTTTCCTTGGTCTGTCGGAGGCGCGGCCTGACCGGATTAAAGCCGCCCATGCGGTGCATCCGATCGCGGCCGTGCAAACCGAATATTCGTTGCTGTATCGCGCTGAGGCCGAGGAAACCCGCGGCCTGACCCGCGCCCTCGGCATTGGTTTTGTTGCTTACGCGCCTTTGGGCCGCGGGTTTCTGGCTGGCACCATCAAGACCTTCGCCGATGTGGATGGCCGCCGCGCGGCGCATCCGCGTTTCCAGAAGGAGAATTTCGATCAGAACCGCGCGTTGGTGGAGCGTATCGAAACGATCGCGAAGGAGAAAAACTGCACGCCGGCGCAGCTGACTCTCGCGTGGCTGCTGGCGCAGGGCGAGGACGTGGTCGCCATTCCCGGCACCCGTCACGTCGCGCGCCTGGATGAAAATGTTGGCGCGTTGCAAGTGACGCTGTCGGCGGACGAGATCGGGCGCATCGACGCCGCGGTGCCCAAGGGCGCGGCGGCGGGAACGCGTTATCCGGCGGGTGGGATGACGGGGGTGTTTATTTAGGAACCTATCCGGAACGTTCCGGCGGCCTGAATCCGCTTTCAACATGGAGGAGTTCTCGAAGCACCACGGAAGCGCGATAGCCCTTCCGTAACCGCGGAACGCTGTCTTCCTCCTCCGTGATGCTTCGCGGTTCTCCGCGCGCTCCGTGTTTAATCCTTTTCTCGCGGCCTCAACGGAAACCCCGATCGTGCCGCAATGACAATAAAACTCGTGCCCTGATCGGCCACGAGACGCACGCTGTCCAGCCAGGGTGGCGCGCGCGCTACTGATGAGTATACTCACCGCGATCCGACCGGACCGCCGAATAAGGGAGCGAAAGATGAGTTTAAAAGGGGCTGGATATATCGTGGGGGCGTGGGAGCATCCCACGCGAAAGGCGGCCGATAAATCGGTCACATTGCTGCACGCCGAATGCGCCAAGGGCGCGTTGGACGACGCGGGCCTCACGAAGGACGACGTCGATGCTTATTATTGCGCGGGCGACGCGCCGGGCCTGGGTCCGATGTCGATGATCGACTACATGGGCCTTAAAGTGCGGCACATGGACAGCACCGATGTCGGCGGATCGTCGTATCAGGTCGCGGTGGGCCACGCGTTGCAGGCGATCGACACGGGCCGCGCCAATGTGTGTCTGATCACGCTCGCGGGCCGTCCGCGCAGCGAGGGCATGGCGACCGGCACCGCGCCGCGCGCCGGCAGTCCGGCACAGGCGGAAACCCAGTTCGAATATCCCTACGGACCGGCGACCGCGAACATGTACGCGATGTGCGCCATGCGCCACATGTACGAGTACGGAACGACCAGCGAGCAACTCGCCTGGATCAAGGTCGCGGCGTCGCATCACGCGCAACATAATCCGCACGCCATGCTGCGCGACGTCGTGACCGTCGAGGACGTGGTCAATTCCCCGATGGTCGCCAGCCCGCTGCATCGGCTCGATTGCTGCGTCATCTCCGACGGCGGTGGCGCGTTGATCGTCACCAAGCCGGAGATCGCCAGAAGCCTCAAGCGCCCGCTGGTGAAAGTCATCGGCGTCGGCGAGGCGGCGAAAAACCAATCGGGTGGCGAGGTCGATCTGACCTTCTCCGCCGCCCGCTGGTCTGGCCCGCCGGCGTGGGACATGGCGGGGATTAAACCGTCGGATATTAAATACGCGTCGATCTATGACAGCTTCACCATCACCGTGCTGATGCAGTTGGAAGATCTCGGCTTTTGCGAAAAAGGCCAGGGCGGCAAATTCGTCCAGGACGGAAACCTGATTTCCGGCGTCGGCAAACTGCCGTTCAACACCGATGGCGGCGGGCTGTGTTCCAACCACCCGGCCAACCGTGGCGGCATCACGAAAATCATCGAGGCGGTGAGGCAATTGCGCGGGGAGGCGCATAAGGCCGTGCAGGTTCCCAACTGCGATCTCGCGATCGCGCACGGCACCGGCGGGTCGCTTGGCACGCGGCATGTCGGCAGCACCGTCATTCTGGAACGGGAGTAATCACCATGGCCATCGCCGCGCAGAGAAAAATCCCGTTCGTCGGCACGCCCGACACCAATCCGGAAACGAAACCGTTCTTCGACGCCGCCGCCGCCGGAAAACTGCTGCTGCCCCAGTGCACCGCGACCAAGAAATACATTTGGTATCCGCGCGGTATTTCGCCCTGGACACTCGGTCCGGTGGAATGGAAAGAGGTCTCGGGCAAAGGGAAAATCTACACCTATAGCGTGATGGAACGCGCCAGCCCGCCGTATTGCATCGCCTATGTCGAACTCGCCGAGGGGCCGAAGATGATGACCAACATCATCGATATCGACTTCAAGGACGTGAAAATCGGCATGGATGTGAAATTGAAGTTCGTCGATACCGAAAACGGCCCGCCGATGCCGTTCTTCACACCGGCCTGAGGCGCGGTTATCGTCTCGGACCAGGCGGCGCCAGTTTCGCGACTGGCGCCGTTTTTTTGTGACAGGGCAGGCGATTCATGGATCAGGCACACTCCGTACAGCTCAGCGACTACCGCCCGCCCGCGTTCCTGATCGACACCGTCGATCTCAGCTTCGATCTCGATCCCAAAGCGACCACGGTCATCTCGCGCCTCGCGATGCATCGCAATCCCAAGGCCGGTCCCGCCGAGGCTTTGCGGCTGAACGGCGAGGCGTTGACCCTGATCGGCATCACCCGCGATGGCGTTGCCCTGGCGCCGGCCGCCTGGCACATCGACGGCGGCATTCTCACCATCGATACGATGCCGGATCGCTGTGTCCTGCATATCGAAACCCGCGTCGCGCCGATCGATAATACCGAACTCAGCGGGCTGTATGTCTCGGGTGGCGCCTTCTTCACCCAGTGTGAGGCCGAGGGGTTTCGCCGCATCACGTATTTTCCGGACCGCCCGGATGTGATGGCGCGCTATACCGTCACCATAACCGCGTCGAAATCCGCTGTGCCGGTCATGCTGTCGAATGGCAATCCCGGACCGGTGCAAGACCTCGGTGACGGGCGGCATCGTGTGGTTTGGACCGATCCACATCCGAAACCATGCTATTTGTTCGCGCTGGTCGCTGGCGATCTTGTTTCGATCAAGGATTATTTTACCACAAAATCCGGCCGTCACGTCGATCTCGGCATTTACGTCCGCGCCGGCGATGAGGACAAATGCGACCATGCCATGCGCTCATTGAAAGAGTCGATGCGCTGGGATGAGGAGGTCTTTGGCCTGGAATACGACCTCGATGTTTTCAACATCGCCGCCGTCTCCGATTTCAACATGGGGGCGATGGAAAACAAGGGCCTGAACGTCTTCAACACCAAATACGTGCTGGCCAAACCTGACACCGCCACTGACACCGATTACCTCGGGATCGAGGCGGTGATCGCGCATGAATATTTCCACAACTGGACCGGCAACCGCGTCACCTGCCGCGATTGGTTTCAGTTGTCACTGAAAGAAGGCCTGACGGTTTATCGCGATCAGGAGTTTTCCGCCGATATGGCCAGCCGCGCGGTGAAGCGCATCGGCGATGTCCGCGGCCTGCGCGCGGCGCAGTTTCGGGAAGACGCGGGTCCGCTGGCGCATCCGGTGCAACCGAAATCCTACCTCGCCATCGATAATTTTTATACCGCCACCGTCTACAACAAAGGCGCTGAGGTCATCCGCATGATGGCCACGATTCTGGGGCGCGCGGCGTTCCGTAAAGGCATGGACCTGTATTTCCAGCGCCACGATAACGACGCGGTGCGGATCGAGGATTTCGTCGCCGCCATGCAGGACGCCTCCGGCATCAGCCTGGAAAAATTCCGCGCCTGGTACGATCAGGCGGGCACGCCGGAGGTTTCCATCGACGACCATTACGATCTCGCGTCCAAACGCTATAGCCTGACGATCAAACAGACCACGAAACCGACGCCAGGCCAGCCCGATAAACAGCCGCTGGTCATTCCCGTCGCCATGGGATTGCTGGATGGCAACGGCGCTGAGCTGGACACGCGCCTCGCCGGGGAGGCGACCGTCACGCCCGGCACCCGCGTCCTGCTGGCCGACAAAGCCGAAACGACCTTCGTTTTCGAAAACGTCCCGAGCCCGCCGGTCCCGTCCTTGTTCCGCGGCTTTTCCGCGCCGATCAAGCTGTCGGGTATCAGCCGCGAGCGCGCCCGCTTCCTCGCGGCACACGACACCGATCCTTTCGTCCGCTGGGATTCCGGTCAGCAATACGCGACCGCCGCGCTGCTGGAGATGATTCCGATATGGTATCGAAACGAGGCGTTGGTCACCGATCCCGGTCTGATCGAGGCGCTGCGCGAGACCCTGGCCTTCGCGGATAAGGATCCCGCTTTCACCGCCGAGGCGCTGTCGTTGCCCGGGGAGGCGTTTCTCGCCGATCAGATGCCAGTGGCCGATGTCGACGCCATCCACGCCGTCCGTGACAGCGCCCGCGCCGCCATTGGGCAGGCGCTGCGGGACATGCTCAGTGCCACCTATGACCGGCTGACCGATCCAGCACCGCACAGCGTTGACGGACCCGCCATCGGCCGCCGCGCTCTTCGTAATGTCTGTCTTGCTTACCTCAGCGCCGGCGGGGATCCCGCGCGCGCCAAACGCCAGTTCGACACGGCGGCGAACATGACGGACCAGCTGGCGGCGTTGGCGATCCTGTCGGGCATCGACAGCCCCGAAACCACCGCCGCGCTGGCGTCGTTCCACGCCGCCTGGCGCAACGATCCCCTGGTTCTCGATAAATGGTTCACGATTCAGGCGGTCTCGCCGCTGCCGGACACCATGGCGCGGGTCAAAGCCCTCGCCACGCATCCGGATTTCGACCTGCGAAACCCTAATCGGGTGCGCTCATTGGTGGGGGCGTTCTCGGGCGCCAATCAGGTCCGATTTCACGGTGCGCACGGGGAGGGGTATCGTTTTCTCGCGGATTTCGTCATCCAATTGGACCCCGCCAATCCGCAAATCGCCGCCCGCATGGTCGGCCCCCTCGGCCAGTGGCGGCGGATGGACAATGCGCGCCAGGATCTGATGAAAGCGGAACTGCGCCGCATTCTCGCGATCCCCGCGCTGTCGACGAACACGTTCGAAATGGTCTCCAAAAGTCTCGATTAACAAGAAAAAGACACCGTCATGGCGCCATCCGCCGACCGCTTCTCCGGCCAGGTCGATCCGGCCTGGCTGAGCCGGCATCAGGAACCGGTCCTGGACCCGGATCAGCCGATCGTCGATCCGCACCACCATCTCTGGTCGCGCGAAGGCAATGTCTATTGGCTGCCTGAGTTGCTTGACGACCTCAACGCGGGTCATAACGTGATCGCGACGGTGTTCGAGGAATGTCACGCGATGTATCGCGAGACCGGTCCGCTGGAAGAACGATCTTTGGGAGAAACGGAATCGATCGCGGCGCTGGCGATCGGCGCGCCGCGTCAGGCCTGCGCCCGCATCGTTGGCAATGTCGACCTCATGACCGGCGATCGCGCGACATCGTTGCTGGAACGCCACATCGCTGTTGCACGGAACCGGTTCGCCGGGGTCCGTTATTCGACGGCCTGGGATGAGGACCCCCGCATCCACAACGTCGCCGCGGCGCCTGGGCTGCTGGGTGACGCCAGTTTCCGCGCCGGTTTCGCGGCCCTTGGCCCATTAGGGCTTGTGTTCGACGCCTGGGTTTATCACCCGCAATTGCCCGAGGTCGCGGCCCTCGCCGCCGCGTTTCCCGCGACGCCGATCGTGCTGAACCATTGCGGCAGCCCGATCCTTGGCGGCGCGCGTGGGAATGATCGCGCCGCCGTGTTCACCGAGTGGACCGCGCACATGACCGCGCTTTCCCGTCATCCCAACGTCAGCGTTAAACTCGGCGCTTTGCCCATCCTTGGGCGCACATCGCCGGATCCGCCTTCGTCGCGGGAGGTCGCCGAGGCCTGGCGCCCCTGGCTCGACACCTGCATCACTATGTTTGGCGCGGAGCGCTGCATGTTCGAGAGTAATTTCCCGGTGCAGAAGCGCTGGTGCTCCTACACGGTGGTGTGGAACGCTTTCAAACGCATCGCCGCGGGCGCCTCGGCCGATGAAAAATGTGCTTTGTTCGCGGGCACCGCCGCGCGCGTTTATGGAGTTCCCGTCTGATGACCTCGTTCTCGGACCGCATTTGGCAAGGCACGGCGGATCTGCGCGGCGCCATCCACGCGTTGCCGTTCAACCGCGGGTTGGCCGATGGGACGCTCGCGCCGGAAAAATTCCAGTTCTACATCGTACAGGACGCGCTTTACCTCGACCAATACGCGCGGGCTTTGGCGATCGCGGGTGCGCGCGGGCCCGATGGCGCGACATTGCGCGCGTTCGGGCATTACGCGATCGACGCCATCGCCGTCGAACAGGCGTTGCACGCCGATTACTTCAAGCAATTCGGCATCAGCCCGGAGACGGCGGAACCCTCGCCCGATTGTCTGGCCTATACCAATTTTCTGATGGCCACCGCGTATCACGAACCGTGGGAGGTGCTGGTCGCCGCGTTGCTGCCGTGCTTCTGGCTGTATTGGGATGTTGGCACGGCGATCGCCCAACATGCGGCGGCGGATAATCCGTATCGCGCCTGGATCGACACTTACGCCGATGAGGGTTTTGGGCAGGCCGTGCGGGCGGTCATCGCGACCACCGATGCCGCGCACGACGCCGCTTCCGGACTTGTGCGCGCGAAAATGGCGGCGGCGTTTATCCGATCTTCTCAGTACGAATGGCTTTTCTGGGATGGCGCGTGGCGGATGCGGTCCTGGCCGGTTTGCGCGCCGCACGGGGTTTAACCGGCTCTTCCCGCACATTATGCAGCCGCCGCAAATCGCGCAGCAGCATGAGCTCGGTCGCTTGCCGTAAATCCATCACCAGATCGCAGCCGCCGACGCGCCGCGCGAGGTCGGCGGTGCCCAACAGCACCACGTTGCCCGTCAGCGGAGGATAGGTGACCGCGGCCGCCAAATGCCCGCTCAAAACGGCCAGGCCCAGTCGGATGGCGGCGTCATTTTGGGTTGCCGCGAGGGCGGCGGGTTTGCCGTCCAGACTGACGACCCGCGCCAGAGCATGCGCCAGCATGGCCAGGACCAGCCGCGCGCCGATTTCGCCGGGCAGCGTCATGACCGCGTCGACCATGAGATAGGTGTCTTCGCCGGAGGTCCCGCCCATCAGCCCCAACATGCCCGCGCACTGACCGGTGGCGCGGTCGGTCGCGAGAATGACGTGGGTCAGCCGGTCCAGATTGCTCCAGAGGCAGCGGTTCGGGGGGGCGCCCGACTCGACCAGATCATCGAACACGCCGGGCCAGTCGATCGCCGCCAAGGCGCGCCGATCCTGCAAATAGGTCAGTCTGATGTCCGTGCCCGCCAACAAGTGGTCCATCCCGAGCCCCTCCCCCCGAATTCAGTGAAATATTGAGTGACACCCCACGAAAGCCTAACTCCGGATGGTGACCCCGCCGTGTGACCCGGTTCACAGTGCCACGAAATAGTTAAGAATTTCGCACCACCCCAACCGTTTGCCGCACGCGCGGATCCGATGGCGCACCCCATCCGGATGACAACCAGCCCAACCCTCTATTATCCTTCAAATGCCCGGTTTGTTCCCGGCCAACTCGAAAAAAAGGAAACGGCCATGGCGCGACGTTTGATCGATATTTCCGTGCCATTGCGCGCCGGGATCGCCTCCGACCCGCCGCACATGCTTCCCTCGATCGAATATCTCGACCATCACCAAACCGCGCCCGCCATGGCCGAATACATGGGTGTGAGAGTCGATCAACTTCCCGACGGTGAATACGCCGCCGTCGAAAAGGTCGCGATTTCCACTCATAACGGCACGCATTTGGATGCGCCTTACCACTTCTTCTCCACCATGAACCACGCGTTGAAACCCGGCGGCGAACCGTCGTGGCGGATTGACGAGGTCCCGTTGGAGTGGTGTTTCCAGCCCGCCGTGAAACTCGATTTCCGCCATTTACCCGCCGGGTATGTCGCCACCGCCGGCGATGTCGAGGCCGAGTTGAAACGCATCGGCCACACCATTGCCCCTCTTGAGATCGTCGTCGTCAACACCGCCGCCGGCGCGCGTTATGGCCACGAGGATTATGTCGATTCCGGCTGCGGCATGGGCAAAGCGGCGACCATGTGGCTGCTGGAACGCGGCGTCCGTCTCGTGGGCATCGATGGCTGGAGTTGGGACGCACCGTTCTCGCATACCCGTGAAAAGGTCAAGACCTCTGGCGATGTCAATCTCATTTGGGAAGGACATCGCGCGGGACGCGAAATCGGGTACTCACACCTTGAGAAATTGCACAATCTTGAGCAGCTTCCGGCTGATGGGTTCGAGGTTGTTTGCTTTCCGGTTAAAGTTCATCGTGCCTCGGCCGGTTGGACCCGCGCCGTCGCCATTGTGCGTGATTGAGCGCCGCGCATGGTCCCGGTATTGCCCGAACTCCGCTTGCTGCCGATCCCCGCGGGCGCCCGTCCGCGCTACACCGGCGACCGCTTCAGTTACATGGAGGCCGGCGCGCCGGACGGTCCGCCGTTGCTGTTGCTGCACGGGCTTGGCGCCAATGCCATGCACTGGCGTTTGCAACTGGCGGGGTTGAGCGACCGGTTCCGGGTGATCGCCTGGAACGCGCCCGGTTACATGCTGACGAATAATTTGGTGACCGAGTCGCCCGTGGGACAGGATTATGCTGGCGCCGTGGCGGATTTCATGGACGCCGCGGGCATCGCGGCCTGCGACGTGCTCGCGAACTCCTTCGGCTCCCGCGTCGCGCAATGCACCGCGTGGTTTCAGCCGGGCCGCGTGAAACGCATGGTGTTGACCGGGACGGCGATTGGTCAGCGCGGTTTGACGGCGGAGGCGCGGGACGGTTTGCTCGCGACCCGGCAGGCGCAGATCGCCAGCGGCGGTTATGGGTTTGGTGAGCGTGTGGCGGCGTTGATCGGGCCCGATACGTCTGATGAGGTGATTGCTTTGCCGCGCCATGTTTGCCGCGCGACCAATCCCGTGGGGTTCATGCAGGCGGCGCGGTTTCTGGCTTCGGGGACGTATACTCCGGATCTCGCCGCGCGGCTGACGATGCCGTTGCTGCTGATCCAGGGGGAGGTTGATCAGGTGACGCCGTTTGAGAGGAACGCGGCGGTTTTGTGTCGGGCGGTGCCGCATGCGCGATTGGAGATGATGGCCCGGGTTGGGCATTTGCCGGAGATGGAGCGGCCGGATTTGGTCAATGGGTTGGCGCGGGATTTTCTGATGTAGGGGTGGGTGGAAGGAAGAATCGGGGCGCTGCCCCGGGCCCGCCAGGAGGCCCAGGGTTCATTGGGCCTCCTGGCCCTCCGCCAAGGGCGGTAGTCCTGTCATGTAAATAGACCGGAGAGCGGGGTTGGAGAGAGGAAAAATCTTCCAAACTGCCGATGGAGAAAATTTACTGTCAAAGCGGTGCGGCCGGCCGCTGGGCGACTTGGATCCCATTTGTTTTGCTCCCGTAGTGAAGGAGGGCCATTCAAGACGTGTCAACGTCCGAGCAGGCCCTCCTTCATTACGGGAGCACATGGATAGATCCCAAAGGGCCTCGCCCTTTGGTGGGGGTCTCGGGGGCGACGCCACCGAGCGGATCCAGGGCAGCGCCCTGGATCACCCCCCTTGGATCACCCCCCTTGGATCACCCTTGTGCCTGACCCTTAACCCGATCAAAATTCCGCCATCGTCCGGGTGACCCACCGCCCGAGGGAGGACGCGTATGAGCCCGCCGCCAACCGCCGCCAGCCTGGATCAGGCCACACGCGTCCAACCGGCCTGGATGAAAATGGCGCCCGGTCTCGCGTTATGTGCCGTTATCGCCGGTTTCGCCTTCCTCGCCGGATCCGCCGTCCCCCTCGTCGGCGCGCCGCTGTTCGCCATCGCGATCGGCGTCGTCGTCGCCAACACCCTGCGCGACACGATCCGCCTCAGCACGCTCAAAATTAGTGACATCAGCAAGCTGTGTTTAAAATCCGGCATCGTCGTCCTCGGCGCCAGCCTCGATCTGCGCGAGATCGTCCATACCGGCGGCAATTCCCTGGTGTTCCTGGCGGTCACCGTCGTGGCCGGCCTCGGCACCGCCCTCATCCTTGGCAAGTTCCTGGACATCGATTGGCGCATCCGCTGCCTGATCGGGATGGGCACGACCATCTGCGGCGCCTCGGCGATCGCCGCGCTCGCGCCCGTGCTGCGCGCCAAAGCGGAGGAAATCACTTATTCCGTCACCGTCGTCTTCTTCTTCAACATGATCGCCGTTTTCCTGTTCCCTACCCTCGGCCATCTGTTCGGCCTGTCCGATAACGGCTTTGGCATCTGGACCGGGACCGCGGTCAACGACACCTCGGCCGTCGTCGCCGCCGGGTTCGCGTTCTCGGACCCCGCCGGGAACATCGCCACCATCGTCAAACTCACCCGCAGCACGCTTATTATACCGTTGGTGATCGCCTTCGGCCTGGCACTTCCCTGGCTGGACCCCGAGGCCGCGGGGAAACAGGACGTCCCGTTGCTTCGCCGCGTGTATGACGCCTTTCCGATATTTATCATTTTATTCCTGTTGGCCTCGATCCTCCGGACCATCGGTCTGACCACCGCTTTCTCCCACGAATTGCAGATCATTGGCCGCTGTTTGTTGGTCATCGCCCTTGCCGCGGTCGGCCTGCAAGGCCATTGGCGCGCCTTCGCCGGCGCCGGCGCCCGTCCCCTGCTGTTAGGCGGCATCACCTGGTTCGCCGTCGCCTCGGCCAGCCTGATCGTGCAGGCGCTCACGAACCAGCTGTGAAATTTTTCTGTCTTTGAGGAAAATTATCTTGACGCTTTATGTTAGTTATAATACCAATACTGAGACGGCGAGCACCGCGCCAGCCTGAGAATACCCCAGACCACCGGGATATTCGGCCGGTGCCGCCGTCGGTGTCCCGCTTAACGAAGGACATCAGGTCACGTTCGGTGCCGCGCGATCCGTTCATCGGATCATCGTTAATCACCTGTTGAGATAGGAAACCCACATGAACACGTCAAAAACCGACGCCAGCCCTATTCGCGTCGAAGGTGGCTTCCGCCTTCCGGCCGTGCCGAACGTCACCCTTGGTGGTGGCTTTCGTGTTCCGGTCGACCAAAAGGTCACTCTCGGCGGTGGTTTCCGCCTGCCGGCGAGCCCGAAAATCACCCTTGGCGGTGGCTTTTGTTTGCCGGTCGCGCGGTAACAACCGGGCGTGATCGTTTCAGGTGAAAGCATCTGATCGGATCACGCCCGCTCGATCCCTCGTTTACGTCGTCGTCCCTTCGCCAACGCGGGCGGACACGGGCGTGAACGATCGGGGCTGGCACTCAGGTCGGCGACGCCCTGAGTGCCGGTTCGAAACCCCTGACCTATGTCGAGGACTGCCATGTCCGACTCCCCCCCGATCGCGCGGTTCTATCGCATGATCGCGCAGGCGCGCCCGCCGATGCGTGCCGACCGCTCCGCCGCCGGAACGCTGCCGACCCGCGCCTACCGGTATTGCGAGGCGGTCACCGCGGCCGCGGGTTATGGTTGGTGGGTTTTTCCGCCGACGGGACTGAAATTCATCTGGGATGGGTCGGATATTTTCTGGATTTGCGACGCCATGGACGATTGGGAAATCCTGAGCCCGTCCGCGCAACTGCCGGGTTTCAACGACGCGTTCGACGCCGCGGCGCCCGCGGCATTGCGCGGCTGCGCCCCGCCGATGCTGACCGCTTTGCCCGAGCCGGGAACGTTGCAGATCTGGACCGGTCTGTTCGCCCGCACGCTGCCGGGCTGGCATCTGCTGGTTCGCGCGCCCGCGAATTTGCCGTTGCCCGGTGGTTTCACGCTGTATGAAGGGATTGTTGAATCGGACACCTGGTTCGGCCCGTTGTTCACCAATCTGCGCTTCACCCGCACGCATACGCCGATCACGATGCGGCCGGATTTTCCGTTGTTACAAGTGCAACCAATTCGCGCCGAAACCTATGACGATGCCGTATTAAACGCGACTGGGTTGGTGCCGACGATGGGCGGGATGGCGGCGGCGGATTGGGAGGATTATCGTCAAACGATTGCTGTTCCCAACGAAAATCCAGACCGGCCGTTTGGCGATTACGCGAAGCAGGCGCGGCGACGGCGGAAATGTCCGGTGGCGCATGAAATAAAATCAACCTTATTCGAATAATTCGTAACGATTAAATTTTATCATTAATGTAAACACGACAGCGATCGCAATCAGGTAAATAAGTAAATAATCAGACACTAAATTATTTTTATTGAACAGAAAGTCTATTTAATCATCTGCTCGTTCTCATTTCTTCATGGGCTTTCCATCCCAGGCAGCCGTCTCAATCATGATTGAGACATTGTCTCTTCGCTGAGCGATGTTATTAATGACATCATTGTGAAGTGAGTTGAAGGATCGATTCCAATGAATTGTCGATACCTTACCTTGATCATTGAACCGTTCCGCTGCAGCATCGCCCATGTTTTGCCTGATCCAGCCATAGGTGTCTGATGACCAAACGTTTGCATCATCAATTAGCCGATCAAGATTATCCTGACTTACAATAACCCGAGTAGCTATCTCCGCCGACCGCACGTAGACAGTCTGCGGGTGGGTCCT
>JAYVXQ010000190.1:0-17295 GCA_043785025.1 Acetobacteraceae bacterium | reverse complement strand
GACGTAATCGGCGTGCCCTGGGCAGTCGACGTGTGCGTAGTGACGATTGTCAGTTTCGTATTCTACGTGAGTTGTAGAAATCGTGATTCCACGCTCTTTCTCTTCAGGAGATTTATCGATCTGGTCGTAA
This sequence comes from Acetobacteraceae bacterium, assembly GCA_043785025.1. Taxonomy (GTDB): domain Bacteria; phylum Pseudomonadota; class Alphaproteobacteria; order Acetobacterales; family Acetobacteraceae; genus Rhodopila. The sequence goes on along the minus strand of JAYVXQ010000190.1, from coordinate 17,165 downwards.
GACATTGCTGTCGCTTTACCAGTCAAAGCCAGCGTCGTAGTGATCGCTGCAGTCAAAGTTGTTTTACCGTGGTCAACGTGGCCGATAGTACCGATGTTGACGTGAGGCTTCGAGCGGTTGAATTTCTCTTTAGACATTGTGTTTTCTCCTCCTGAATGGACTTTACTAAAATAATTTTTTCTAAAACTACACTTAAACAAATCAAAATACAAAATAAGCTCTTGCATCTCTCACTTTTGGCAGTTTTTTTAACAGTTCCTTTTTTGAACCTGTCAAACCGCTGCCGAAGCTTTCGATGGAGCCCGTGATCGGAGCCGAACCGACGACCTCACCCTTACCAAGGGTGCGCTCTACCACTGAGCTACACGGGCCTAAATGCACCCTTGAGCAAAAACCGAGACCGAACCAAAAATTGGAGCGGGAGACGGGTCTCGAACCCGCAACCCTCAGCTTGGAAGGCTGATACTCTAGCCAATTGAGCTACTCCCGCCCTTTATCTTTTGGATCGCCCGCCTTGTTCACCAAAATTTCTTTTGAGAGAACGTTGGTGGAGGAGGAAGGATTCGAACCTTCGTAAGCGTAAGCTAGCGGATTTACAGTCCGCCCCCTTTAGCCACTCGGGCACCCCTCCTGACGCGGCGGGAACTACCGCCAACCGCTTGCGCCGTCAATCCGGATCTCGAGGCGTGGGTGGACGGAGGAAGACCGGGGCGCGGGGCAGCGCCCTGATTTTCTTCCTCCACCACCGCCCCCAATCCGCACTTGACCAGACCCGCGCGCACGACCACTTACTTGGCCAACCTGTCGGAGTGTCCCATGAGCACAAACACCAAACCCGTCACCGATCAAAGCTTCTCGGTCGACGTGATCGAAGCCAGCAAAACCGCGCCTGTTCTGGTCGACTTCTGGGCCGAATGGTGCGGCCCCTGCAAAGTCCTCGGACCCGCATTGGAAGAACTGGCCGGCGAGTTCGCGGGCAAACTCACCATCGCCAAGGTCGACATCGACAATAATCCGATGTCCCCGACCAACTACGCGGTGCGCGGCATCCCGACCCTGATCCTGTTCAAAGACGGCAAGCCCGCCGCGACACAGGTCGGCGCGATGCCCAAGGGCCGCCTGAAAGACTGGATCGCCGGTCAACTCTGACCAAACGGCGCGGCCCGCTCGATCACGCGGGCCGCGCGCAGCACCAGCGAGTCCTGAAACCGCGCCGCCACGATCTGCGCTGAATTCGGCAACCCGTCCGCCCGCGATCCCATCGGCACGGTGATCGCGGGTTGACGGCTGAGATTGAACGCGAACGTCCACGGCGCCCATCGCGTCGTCAGCGCGGTCATCGGATCGGTCGTCGCCGCGTCAGCCAGAGGTGGCCCGCGGGGCACCGTCGGACACAGCAGCAAATCATATCGCTGATGAAACCGCCCCATCAGGTGGCCCACCTCAGCCCGCATCGCCTCCGCGTCCATGAACGCGATCGCGGTCATGCCACCCAGCGCCGCCGCCACCTCATGAATGCCCGGATCGAGCAATCCCACCAGCTGCGCCGGCGTGCTCGCCACCAACCGCGCCAAAGCGGCGCCCCAGACCCGGGAAAACACCTGGCTGGTGTCGGGCAGATCGACCCGCGCCTCCTCCACATGCGCGCCGGCCGCGGCCAGGATCGCCGCCGCCGCCTCCACACCAACCCATGCGTCCGCGTCGGCCGGCGCGTCGAACCCCAACCGGCGCACGATGCCCACCGACAGACCCGCGACCCCCTGCTCGATCCCGTCCCGCCAATCGCGCGGCTCGTGTTGTGAGCAGAACGGATCCCGCCGGTCGTACCGCGCCATCACCGAAAACATCAACGCGGCGTCCCGCACCGTGCGCGTCATCGGCCCAGAGGCGGAGACCGAGGCAAACGCGCTCGCCGGCCATTGCGGAATAAGACCATAAGTCGGTTTCAACCCCACCAGCCCGCACCACGCCGCCGGAATGCGCACCGATCCGCCCGCATCGGTGCCGATATGCAGCGGACCGAAACCCGCCGCCCCCGCCGCCCCCGCACCCGAGGACGATCCGCCCGTGCTGTAATCGCTGTTCCACGGATTGCGCGTGATCCCGTTCAAGGGACAATCGCCAGGCGATTTCCAGCCAAACTCGGTGGTCGTGGTCTTGCCAAGCACGATCGCACCCGCGGCGCGCAGGCTGGCGACCATCGGGGCATCGTCCGCGACCGGCTCGGGCGACGTCACGCGGCTGCCGCGCCGGGTCGGAAACCCCGCGAGGTCGACAAGATCCTTCACCGTGACCGGAACCCCATCCAATGGCCCGATCGGCCGTCCGGCGCGCCAGCGCATGGCACTCTCGCCCGCCGCCGCCAGCGCCTTCGGGTTCATCGCGACGAACGCGTTCAGCGCCGGATTGAGCCGCGCGACCCGCTCGGTCACCGCCTGCAACACATCCACCGGCGTGAACCGGGCGCGGCCATACCCGTCCAGCATCCCCTCGGCGGACAGCAACGCGATATCGGCTCCGGCCATCGGCGGTTTCCCTTCGGATTGGTTCCCTGGCACGATGCCGGGCGCACCGGATGAAGGGAACCCCTCCATGAGCGAAACCCCGCCCATCAAAGAGCCCTGGCAATGGTCGGAGCCCGAGTGGCGCCACATCGTCGGCCGCGCCCGCGCCGGACGCAGCATGAAACCCACCTCCTGGCCCGATGGCGCGCGCTGCGCGGTCGCCCTGAGCTTCGATTCCGATCACGAAACGATCCCGCTGCGTGACAACGACCCGAGCCCGATGCGCATCAGCCAGGGACAATACGGCGCCCGTCAGGCGATCCCCCGCATCCGGGCGCTCCTGGAACGCGAATCGATCCCCACCAGTTTCTTCTACCCCGCCGTCTCCGCCTTGCTGCATCCCGAGGAAGTGCGCGCCCTCGCCGATGACGGACACGAGATCGGTATCCACTCCTGGATCCACGAGGCCAACACCACCCTCCCGCGCGAGGCCGAGCGCGACCTCACGCTCCGCGCCCGCGACACACTCGCGAAAATCTCCGGGCGCGAACCAGTGGGCATGCGCACCGCCAGCTGGGATTTTTCGGTCAACACGCTGGATATCATTCGCGAAATGAAACTGCTGTACGACAGTTCCCTGATGGCCGACGACGATCCCTACGAACTGATCGATCAGGGCGAACCCACCGGCATCATCGAATTGCCCCCGGAATGGATCCGCGACGACGCGGTTTATTACAATTTCGTCCGATTCTCCGCGCTACGCCCCTACACCCCACCCTCCGCGGTCGAGGAAATCTTCACCGCGGAGTTCGATGGCGCCTGGGATGAGCGCGGCCTGTTCCTGTTGACCATGCACCCGCATATCACCGGCCACCGCTCGCGCATGCCGGTGCTGGCGCGGCTCATCACGCATATGAAAGCCAAAGGCGGCTGCTGGTTCGCGACCCACGCCCAAATCGCGGCCTGGTGCCGCGATCACGCCCAATCGTAAGACGAGGATACAACATGAACATCGATTTCACCGGCAAGAAAGCCATCATTTGCGGCGGCAGCCGCGGCATCGGGCGCGCCATCGCTCTGGGCTTTGCCGCCGCGGGCGGAGACGTCTCGATCTGCGCCCGCGATCCCGCCACATTGGAAATCACCCGCACTGAGATCGCGAAACATGGCCACAAAGCCCATGCCGCGAGCGCCGATCTGTCCAAGGGCGACGCCGTCCGCACCTACATCAGGGATGCCATCGGCGCCCTGGGCGGCGTGGATTTCCTGGTGAACAATGCCTCCGCGTTCGGGTCTTCGGATGACGATCTCGGCTGGACCAGCAGCCTCGCGATCGACATGCTGTCCATCGTCCATGCCACGCAGGAAGCCCTACCCGCGCTGAAAGCATCGCAGGGCAGCGTGCTGAATATTTCCTCGATCGCCGCGTTGCATCCCTCGGGACGCCAACCGCCTTACGGTGCCATCAAGGCCGCCGTCATTCATTACACGACGACGCAGGCGGCGATGTACGCGCGCGACAAGATCCGGGTGAACTGTATCGCCCCCGGATCGATTGAATTTCCCGGCGGCGTATGGGACCGCCGCAAAACCGATAATCCCAAGCTGTATCAGGGAACTCTGGCGTCCATCCCGTTCGGCCGCATGGGACACCCCGAGGAAGTGGCCAACGTCGCTTTGTTCCTCGCCTCCCCCCTCGCGTCCTGGGTTACCGGTCAGGCGATCGCGGTCGCGGGCGCGCAAGGCTTGTAATACCAACGGCCCAAATTGATGACTCTTCCATCATTTCGGGCCGTTGGTACGGCGCGCCGGGTTGGAGGGCGGCGGCGCGCAAAGCCAAAAAGGATGCCGACGGCCGTTGGCCCATCGAAGATGCGTCAACATGAAGGGCCGTTGGTATAAATCACCCGAAGGTCCGCACCAACCCGCCCGCCACCAGCCGCCAACCATCCACGGTGGCGAAAAATATCAGCTTGAACGGCAACGACACCACGTTCGGCGGCAGCATCATCATGCCCAAACTCATGAGCACGCTGGCGACGACCATGTCGATCACCAGGAACGGCAGGAACAACAAAAATCCCATTTCGAAGGCGCGCCGTAATTCCCCGATCATGAACGACGGCACGACCACGCGCCACGACAGATCGTCGGCGGGAACATGACCCAGAGACTGAAAGAAACCCAGATCGCCGGCGCGTAAATTATGCAGCATGAAGGCGCGGAACGGCTCGGCCGCCGCTTTAATACCATCCATTTCGCTCAACCGGCTGTCCATCATCGGCGCGATGCCGTCCGTCCAGGCCTGGTCGAACACCGGCTGCATGACGAACCACGTCAGAAACAGCGACAAGCCGATCAGCACCGTGGTCGGCGGCGCCCCCTGCGTGCCCAACGCCGTGCGCAACAGCGACAGCACCATCACGATGCGCGTGAACGCCGTCGCCATCACCAGCAAACTCGGCGCCAGCGACAGCAAGGTCACCAGCGCCGTCAACTGCATGATCCGCGCCGTCGCGCCCGCCTGACCCGCCGCGCCGAGGTCGATCGACACCGATTGCGCCTGCGCCGTCAGCGGCACCAGCAGCAACGTCAGCCATAACCAGCGCCCGGTCACGCCGGCGGCCCATCGAGCCAACCCACCACGACATCATTGCCCCCACCCGTCAGCAACAGCACGGACCGTTCCCCATGGCGAACCAAATGCAACCGCCGCCGCGCATCCAGCGCGATCGTTTCCGTCACCACCAAACTCCGCCCCGACGGACCAACTCTACCAACCGTCGTCATGCGCAACGCGCGGCCCGTCATCGTCATGCGGAGCGTGCGGCCCGTCATCGTCATGCGCAACGCGCGGCCCAACACCAGGATCAACCCGACAATCCCCGCCAGCGCCGCGACCGCGGTGAACAGCGTGGCAAAACTATCGGCCAAGACGTACCCGTTTCGCGGTGGACATGAACCATTCCCTTTTGGAACCCTTGACGGCGGATCGTGTGTATCCCGGTATGGATGAACAAATTCTTCACGCGGCGCTTAACGGTTTGTTAATCCCGCTCCGCCATGCTTCCCCGATGCCCGAGACGCGGACTGACATTTTCGACGCCGCCGAACGCCGCCTCGCCTGGACGAGTGAGCGGCAGAATGTCCTCGCCCGTAACATCGCCAACCTGTCGACGCCGGGGTTTCAGTCCAAGGACAGTCTCGCGTTCAAGGATGTGCTGGCGGGCGCGGTCGGCACGCGGCTCGCGCAAACCGTCGCCAATCATCTGGCCGGCACGATCGATCCGGGCGCGTCCGGTGCCGCGGCGCGGGAAATCACCACCCGCACCGTCGATAAAAATGGTGTGAGATTGGAGGATCAGTTGATGCGGGTCGCCGAAACCGAAACCCTGCACGCCACCGTCACGGCGATCTATAAAAAATACGTCGCCATGTTCGGCATCGCCCTCGGCCGGGGAGCCTGAGCATGGGAGCCGATCTCAGCACATCGTTGCGCGTCTCCGCCGCCGGGATGGATGTCCAGACCTCGCGCTTGCGCGTCATCGCCGAAAACCTCGCCAATCAAAACACCACCGGTCCCGGACCGGGTGCCGAAGCCTACCGCCGCCGCACCATTTCGTTCGAAAACCGCATGGACCGCGCCCTCGGCGCCGAAACCGTGCGGGTCAAGAAAGTCGGCCGCGACAAGGCCGAGCAGCCGCTGCGTTACGAACCGGGCAATCCCGCCGCCGACAAGAACGGCTATGTCAAAGTTCCCAATGTGAACAGTTTCGTCGAGCTGATGGACATGCGCGACGCCGAACAATCCTACAGCGCCAATCTGAACGTTGCCGCCGCGACCCGAACCATGCTGAACAAAACCCTGGATTTGCTGAAATGACCGACATGCTCGCGGGCATCCCGACGATGCGGATTACCCCCGCGAAAGCCTCTCCGATCGAGGCACCGGGCAGCTCAATCGGATCGACCGATTTCTCCGCGTTGCTGCACTCCGCCATCCGCGCCGCCACCGACACCGGGCACGCGGCGGAGGCGGCGTCGATGAAAGCCATAACCCAGGGCGGCAACGTGACCGAGGTCGCGACCGCGCTGGCCCGTGCCGAGATGACGTTGCAGACCGCGACGGCGGTGCGCGACCGGATGCTGCAAGCCTACCAGGACATCATGAAGATCCAGATTTAACCGGCCCGCGCGAAAACGGGATCCTCCAGGAAAAAATCCATGGACGAAGCGGATATCGCCGAGGTCATGCGCGTCACCTTTATGGTGGTCGTGAAATTGGCCGGACCCATGCTGGCGGTCGCGCTGGCGGTCGGTCTGATCGTCGCGATCGTGCAGGCGGTCACGCAAATCAACGAAGCGACGTTGGTCTTCATCCCCAAGGTCGTCGGCATCGGCGCCGTGCTGGTGTTTTTCGGCGCCACGATGTTTGGCGCGCTGTCCGATTTCACCCGCCTGCTGATCGACCGGATGGTCGTCACCGGTGGCTCGTGAACCCGCCCGCCGGATTGGGCCTGATACCAACGGCCCTTACTGTTGACCCATTTTCGATGGGCCAAGGGCCGCTGGTATTATTGTTGGTTTCGCGCGCCGCCGCCCGCCAACCCGGCGCGCCTGGCAACGGCCCGAAATGATGGACGAGTCATCATTTCGGGCCGCTGATATCATTCTCGACCACGCCTTCGGGCTGCTTCTGTTGCTCGCCCGCATCGGCGCCATTTTCGCCCTGTTACCGGGGATCGGCGAAAGTTCGATCCCGGCCACCGTCAAGGCGGGCCTGATCCTGTCGCTGACGCTGCTGCTGCTGCCGTCGCTCGCGCCGTTGTTGCCACCCCGGCCCATCAACGAGCTCCGCTTCGCCGGATTGATCGTGATCGAAATGGCGAACGGGTTGTGGTTCGGCTGGCTCGCCCGTGTCGTGGTCAGCGGCCTGCCGCTGGCGGGTCAGTTCATCGCCGACGTCTCCGGCATGGCCAACGTGTTGATGCCCTCCCCGGACCTGGGATCGCAAACCTCCGCCGTGTCCCGCCTTTACGAGGTCGCCGTCCCCGTCCTGATCCTCTCAACCGGACTTTATATGATCCCGCTCTCGGCGTTGAGCGGATATTATCAGTTGATCCCGCCCGGCGTCTTCGCCCTGGCGCCGCCGTTTCTGGGCGATAGCGCGACGTTGACCCTCGGCACCATGGCGCGCGCCTTCGACCTCGCGCTCAGGCTGGCGTCGCCGTTCATTTTGACCGGAGTCGCCTGGAACGTCGCCATCGGCCTCGTCGCCCGCCTGGTGCCGCGCATGCAAATCTTCTTCGTCGCGACACCCGGTCAGATCGGCGTCGGATTGCTGCTGCTGGCGATGCTGGCCCACTCCCTGCTGGCGGCCTGGTCGGAGGCGGCGCGCATCGGCTTCGCCACGCTACCGGGCGGCGGCTGACCACGCATGGCGGGCGAGACCGGAGACCCCGAGGACCGGACCGAAGCCCCAACGCAACGGCGCCTGGATAAGGCGCGCGACGACGGTCAGCTTCCGGTCTCGCGGGAGGCGGTCATGCTGGCGGGCCTCGCCGGCGCGACCATCGGCCTGTTGACGTGGCGCGATGAGATGGGTCAGGCCCTGACCCAAACTCTGACGGATCTGCTGCGCCACCCGGATATGACGGCGCGCGAGCCGTTCGGCCTGTTTCGCCAACTCTCCATCGCCTTCCTGATGGCGATCGCCCCGGTCGTGTTTCCCATCGCTCTGGCGGCGACGGCGGCCACTCTGGCGCAGACCCGCCTCGCGACGAAGACCTGGACGATCGAGGCCGGCCGCCTGTCGCCCGCCAAAGGCCTGAAACGCATGTTCGGCTCGGAGAGCCTGGTGGAGACCGCGCGGTCCTTGGCCAAGCTGCTGATCGTCGGCGGCGCGGCGTGGTTCATCCTGCGCCGTGAATTCCCCCTTCTGGGCCGCTGGCCATCGGCCCCGCTGAGTCTCATGCCCAAGCATTTGTCGGGTTTGGTGCTGCGCCTGCTGATCGCGGTGGTGCTGGCGCAAACGGTGGTCGCGGCGGCGGACATGCTCTGGCTGTGGCGCAAGCATCTGCGCCAGATGCGCATGAGCCGGACCGACATCAAAGATGAGCAGAAGGAAACCGACGGCGATCCCGCGATCAAAATGCGGATCCGGCGGATCCGGATGCAGCGGGCGCGGCAACGGATGCTGGCGGCGGTGCCTTCCGCGACCGTGATCGTGACGAACCCGACCCATTATGCCGTTGCGTTGACTTATGATAGTCAAAAAGGCAGTATTCCGCGGCTGGTCGCCAAAGGCGTCGATTCAATGGCCGCCCGTATCCGGGAAACCGCGGGTCTGCACGGGGTACCGATCGTGGCCAATCCCCCGCTCGCCCGCGCGCTGCACCAACTGCCTCTGAACGCGCGCATACCGCCGGAGATGTATAAGGCCGTGGCTGAACTGATCGCCTATGTCTGGCGGCTGCATGGGCGCCAAACCTCTTGAAAAACGCGCGCCCGGACGCGAGTGACACAGCGGAATTCGCAGCGGTCGTGCGCGATCTGTCGGCGGACGCGGCGGCGCATGATTTCAATAACCTGTTGACCGCGATGATCGGCGCCGCCGCCGCGGCACTGGACCGCATCGGCCTGGACGCTGAAACCCGCGCCGATCTGGAAGCGATCCACCTCGCGGCGCGGCGCGGCATCGGTCTGGTCCGCCATCTGGGCTATCGCCCAACCGCGGCGCCGGATGAGGCGGATATGCCGCCCGCGACCATGGGAACCAATGAAACGATCCGCGGTATTTCCCGCTTGCTGTCGCACGGCTGGCCCGCCGTCGCCTTCACCCTCGATCTGACCGAACCGGAAACCCAGATCGCGATGGATCCGGCGCAACTCGACCGGATCCTGATGAACCTGATCATCAACGCCCGCCAGGCGATGCCCGAGGGCGGGCGCGTGACCCTGCGTACCGGCGCGCGTCACGTGGAGCATGCCGCGCGCTGTCATCCCGATGTCGTCCCGCCCGGCGATTATGGCGTCATCACCATCGCCGACACCGGGATCGGCATCCCCGACGCCATCAAAGCCCATGTGTTCGAAGCCGGATTCACCACCCGGCGGGACAATGGCGGCACCGGTCTCGGCCTCGCGACGGTGCGCGCTTTGGTGCGGGACGCCGCCGGGTTTCTCAATCTGCAAAGCGCGGCCGGTCAGGGAACCTCGGTCGAGATTTATCTGCCCATGGTCACCCGGCCCGCCGCGCCACCGGCCGCGGACGGCCCGCCAACGCTCGCGCGCGGCCGCGCCGTGCTGGTGGTGGAAGACGATGAACTGGTGCGCCGCATCGCCGAGCGCGCGCTCCGCCGCGCCGGATGGACGGTTCATACGGCCGGTTCAGCGGACATCGCGCTGACGCTGTTGGAGTCCGAGGCGGTTGATCTGGTTCTGACTGATGTCGAGATGCCCGGCATGGACGGGATCGCCCTCGCCCGCCTGGTTTTGGCGCGCTCGCCGCTGGTGCCGGTCATTCTGACCTCGGGATACGCGATCGGCATGGCCGAGGCGGGCCTGCCGCCGTCGCGCGTGTCCTGCCTCACCAAGCCGTACGATCCGGCGGCGCTGCTGGCGATGGTCGCGCGATCGGCGGGGAGTTAGAGCGGTTTCCGATCGCGTTCGCTCACGGATCCCGCTCTGGACCTTGATAGCGTCAGGTTGACGCGATCAAGGTCAGCGTTTGTTAAGTTTCAGAGGGCGATTCACGTCTGAAGTTGGTTCAACTTCAGACGATCGCGCTCTCATTCCTGGTTTGGGCGGGCATCTTTATCCGACCAGGTGTCTCCGCCTGATCGGATGATGCCCTAACTTTTGGCCTCGACCCGCATCCAGCCCGGCACACGGGGCGTGATCGTCGTGGCCTCATGGGTCAGAACCTGATCCAGCGCCTCCAACCGCACGACCGCCATGCCCGCCGTCCCATGGGCTGAGCGCATGACCCCGACATCCCGTCCATCCAGCAGCAACGGCGTGCCGGGCGCGAGCGGCGGGCCGGCGATCTCCACCGGCACCAAACGGCGTTTCAACAGCCCGCGATATTTCGTCCGCGCCGTCAGTTCCTGTCCCATGTAGCAGCCCTTGGTCCAGGACACGCCGTGTAACTCATCGAAGCCGGCTTCCAGCAGCACGGATTTCTCGAACTCCAGATCGCGCGAGCCGTCGGGCAGGCCCAGAGACAGGCGATAGGCGTCCCAATCGCTGGCGGTCGCATTCGTCTCCAGGGGCTCCGGCGACAGCACCCGCCACCCCGCCTCGGGCAGGCGCGTATCGCGCGCGGCTAATCCCCCTTCGTCCGGCCCCCCTTTTCCCGGCCCCTCTTTTCCCGGCCCCTCTTTTCCCGGCCCCTTTTTTCCCGGCACGCCACCCCAGGCGACGTGAACGATGTCGGTCAGGGGCGCCAAGGTGACCTGGGAACGGAGGCGGTAACGGGTCAGGCGTTGCTGGATCATCTCGCGCTGCCCCACCTCGCAATCCAGCAACAGGCGGGCGCCATCGTCGAGGATGAAAAAATCCGCCAGCCACTTGCCCTGCGGTGTCAGCAGCGCGGCCCATATGGCGATCCCCGGACGAGCCTCGGCGACATCGTTGGACACCAGCCCTTGCAGAAACGCGACCCGGTCCGGTCCCGAAACCGCGAGGACACATCTGGCGGGTAACATCGCGAGGTTTGTCATGGACGAAAGGTAAGGATGTCCGCCGGTTCCGCAAGTGCCAGGGCGCGATTACGGTTGGCACCTCCCCGCCACCGGGAGGTGCCAGGATGCGAATACGGTTGGCACGTCCCCGTCACGGGCGGTATACGCTGGTCGTGCCTGATGGCCCGGTTGGGCCGCCCGCCGCGCGACCGCGCATTGAACCAGGCTTACCCCTCGGAGCATCCACCGAATGTGCGGCATCGCCGGTCTGATTCTGTCCCCTGGCGCCGCCTTGCCCGACCCCGCCGTCATCGCCCGTCTGATCGGCAGCCTGCATCACCGGGGGCCCGATGGCACCGGCTCCGCCGTCGTCGGCCGCGTCGCCTTGATGCATAACCGCCTCGCGATCATCGACCTCGTGACGGGCGACCAGCCGTTCTTCTCCGGCTCCGCGACACTGGTCGCGAACGGCGAGGTTTATAATTACCGCGAGTTGCGCGACGCGATGCCCAACGTGTCGTTCGCCACCAACTCCGACTGCGAGCCACCGTTGCATTTGTGGCTGCGCGACGGCGACGCCTACGCGGCGCAATTGCGGGGCATGTACGCGATCGCGATCCATGAACGGCACCACCACAGCGTGACCCTCACCCGCGATCCCTTCGGCATCAAGCCGCTGTATCTGGCGCAGATCGAGGGCGGTCTGGCCTTCGCGTCCGAAGCGCAGGCGTTGCTGGAGGCGGGCCTGGTCAAACGCGCCGTCCGGCCCGCCGCGGTCGAGGAATTGATGCAACTGCAATTCACCACCGGCGCGGACACGATTTTCGAGGGCATCCAGCGCGTCCTACCGGGCGAGACGGTGACCTGCGCCGACGGCCACGTCATCAACCGCTCGCGGATTTCCTGGCTGCCGGAGGGCGGGCCGGAGACGATCGATGAGGACGCGGCGCTGGTCCGGCTCGATCGGGCGTTGGAGGAAAGCGTCGATCTGCATCAGCGCAGCGATGTGCCGTTTGGGATGTTCCTCTCGGGCGGCATCGACAGCGCCACGCTGATCACCCTGATGGCGCGGTTGAACAAGGAGCCGGTGCGCGCTTTCACCGCCGGTTTCGACGCGCCGGGTGCGGCGGATGAGCGGGATCACGCCGCGGCCGTCGCGAAAGCGGTCGGCGCTTATCACGAAACGATCGAGGTCACGGAAAAAATGGTCTGGGACCACTTGCCCGAAATCGTCGCCTGCATGGACGATCCCGCGGCGGATTACGCGATCATCCCGACCTGGTTCCTGGCGCAACGGGCGCGCAAAGACGTGAAAGTCGTGCTGACCGGCGAGGGCGGCGACGAGATTTTCGCGGGCTATGACCGCTATCGCAAAGCGATCCGGCCCTGGTGGCGCGGCGGGCGGACAATGTGGGCGCGCGGCAGTTTCGACAAGGTGCCGGTGTTGCGCACTCCGCCCTCGATCTGGCGCGACGGCATGGCCGCGGCCGAGGCGCGCGCCTTGGATCGCGGCTATTCTCGCCTGGGTGTTGCGCAGGCGACCGACATGACGGACTGGTTGCCGAACGATCTGCTGTTGAAAGCCGATCGCTGTTTGATGGCGCACGCGATCGAGGGGCGCACGCCGTTCCTCGACAAAGGCGTCGCGGCGGCCGCGTTCCGCTTGCCCGACGGCATGAAGCTGCGCGACGGCGTCGGCAAATGGATTTTGCGCAAATGGCTGGAAAAGAACCTGCCGATGGCCCGCCCCTTCGCCCCGAAACAGGGTTTTACGGTTCCCGTCGGCGAGTGGATCAAGGCGCGCGGTGCTGAACTCGGCCCCCTGGTCGCGCGCCAGGAAGGGGTGGCGGAGATCGCCCATCCCGAAAAGGTCGAGGCGCTGTTTCGCGATATTCGCCGCTGGCGGCATGGTTTCGCGTGCTGGAAGTTGCTTTTCTACGCGCTGTGGCACCGGCGGCATATTCAGGGCTTGCGGCCGGTGGGCGACGTGTTTCAAACCCTCGCGTCACATGGATAAGCGCAACTTTCAGAGCAGGAGAGTACCATGAGTTTGCGCGACCAGTTCACCGATCAGGTCAAACTGTCGATGAAGGCGGGCGACGCGGCCCGCACCTCGACCTTGCGCATGATCATGGCGAAGCTGAAGGACACGGACATCGCCGCGCGCCCGAAAGGCGTCGATAAAGTACCGGAAGACGACATTCTGGCGATGCTGCGCGCCATGGTGAAATCCCGCCGCGAGTCAGTAGAAATGTACGTCGCGGGCAAGCGGCCGGAACTCGCCGCCAAGGAAGCGGCGGAAATCGCATTGATCGAAACCTTCCTGCCGATGCAAATGGACGAGGCGGCGATGACGGACGCGGTGCGGGACGCCGTCACCGAGGCGGGTGCGACGTCGATCAAGGACATGGGAAAAGTGATGGCGGTGCTGCGGGCGAAATACGCCGCCGCGCTGGATATGTCGAAGGCCGGACCGCTGGTGAAGGCCGCTTTGTCCGCATAAGGGTTATCCCGCTGATGGCGCTGCCGCCGCAATTCCTCGATGAGCTTCGCGCCCGGACGCCGCTTTCGGCGGTGATCGGACGGCGCGTGCGCCTCGCCCGGTCCGGCCGCCAATGGAAAGGCTGTTGCCCGTTTCACGGCGAAAAAACGCCGAGTTTCTACGTCTACGACGATCACTTTCATTGTTTTGGCTGCGGCGTCCACGGTGACGCCATCGGCTTCGTCATGCAGTCGGTGGGTTTGAGTTTCCCCGAAGCCGTCGAGCAACTGGCGGCCGAGGCGGGGATGACGGTGCCCAAGCCCTCGGCGGAAGCGGCGGTGGCGGAAAAACGCCGGCTGGATTTGTCCGGGGTGTTGGAGGCCGCGGCCCTGGCCTATCAGCGCCGCCTCGGCTTGCCCGAGGGCCGCGCGGCGCGGGCCTATCTGGAACAGCGCGGTCTGTCGGCGGAAACGATCGAAAAACACGGCCTCGGCTGGTCTGGCGAAAGCCGCGGCGCGGTCGCGGCCGATCTGACGCAACAGGGGGTCAGCACAGACGATTTGATCGGCGCGGGCCTGATGCGCCGCGATGAGGACAGCGGGCGCGTCTATGACCTGTTCTTCAATCGGGTGATGTTTCCGATCCGCGACCGCCGCGGGCGCACCATCAGCTTCGGCGGGCGCATCATGGGCGATGGCCAGCCGAAATACCTGAACGGGCCGGAAACCGACGTATTTTCCAAACGCCGCACGCTTTATGGCCTGAACCTCGCCCGCGAGGCCGTTCGCCGCGGCGCCGTGGTGGTCGTCGTCGAAGGCTACATGGACGTCATCGCGCTGAGCCAGGCCGGTTTCGACGCCGCCGTCGCGCCGTTGGGCACGGCGCTGACCGAGGAACAACTGTCCGAGCTTTGGAATTTATCGCCCTCCCCCGTGCTGTGCTTTGACGGCGACGCGGCGGGTGGACGGGCGGCGGCGCGGGCGGCGGAGCTCGCGTTGCCGCTGCTGACGCCGGAGCGGAGCTTGCGGTTGATCGCGCTGCCGGCGGGGGAGGATCCCGACAGCCTGGTGACACGGCAAGGCGCGCGGGCGTTTCAGGCGATGTTGGACGGCGCCCGCCCGCTGGCCGAATGCCTGTATGATCTGTTTCGCGAGACCACCGGCGAAGCGACGCCCGAGCAACGGGCTTTGCTGCGCAACCGGTTGGAGGACGCGGCGAAGCGGATCCAGCATCCGGCTTTATCCGCCGAATACCGGCGTCTATTGCTGGACCGATTTTTCGCCAGCCGCGCCCGCGCCAAACCGAATGGGGCGCCACGATCCCCTGGCCGCGCCGCGCTGGCGTCGCGCGGACACGCCGCGGCGCGGCCAGAGGTGGACACAGCCGCCGTCGCGGCCGAACGCGCGCGCATTTTAACCGCGATTTTATTGCGCCATCCCAATATATTGCGCGATGTCGGGCATGCTTACACCGCGCTGGAACTCGACCAGCCTCTGGGACAGCTCCAGCCTCTGGGACAGCTAAGGAATGCGATTTCGGAATGGGCTTCGGACGCGGAAGTTCTTGACTCTCAGGCGCTGATGGACCATCTGGACGGTTTCGGATTGCGTGGACAGGTTGATCACGTGCTGGCGGGGACGTCATTGGCGCTCCCGGCTTGCGCGTCAATTTCCGCGACGCACGCCGAGGCCGTGGAGGGTTGGTGGCATATATTCGGTTTCCTGAACGTCGACTTGCTGGCGCTAGAGGTGGACCGTGCCCGCCTGGAAGCGGCCAAAGACATGAACGGGGAAACCCAACGCCGGCTGGTCGCTCTGACCGGCGCTTTTATCAAAGTCCGCACCGGTGAGCCGGACGGCGCCGACGCCGCCGCCTGATCCGCCTCTCGCCTTGATGCCCATTCGCCCAGGAGACTTCTGACCCATGGCCACGAAAACGATCGTCGCTGGTGACACCGCCGGGGCTGAGCAGGACGCCGAAACCAATCTGCTGGATGTCCAGACGGCGGCGGTCAAGCGTCTGATCGTCAAGGGCAAGGAGCGCGGCTACATCACCTTCGATGAGCTGAACGCGATCCTTCCATCCGACCAGAACAGCTCGGAACAGATCGAGGATCTGATGGCCTCGCTGTCCGAGATGGGCATCCAGGTCGTTGAGTCCGAGGAACAAGAGGACGGCGAGACCCCCGCCCCCGCCGCCGAAAAGACCGAAGAAGCCGAGGAAGAGCAGACCGGCAATATCGACGAGGCCACCGTGGGCCGCACCGATGATCCGGTGCGGATGTATCTGCGCGAGATGGGCAGCGTCGAACTGCTGTCGCGTGAGGGCGAGATCGCGATCGCCAAGCGGATCGAAGCCGGCCGCGACATGATGATCAACGGGCTGTGCGAAAGCCCGCTGACCTTCGCCGCCATCATCTCCTGGCACGATCAGCTCAAGGCTGGCCGGATGTTGTTGCGCGACATCATCGACCTGGAAGCGACCGATGGCGCCGCCGCCGGCGAGGGCGGCGAACCCGTGGAACCGACCCCCGTGGTCGAGGGCTTCGCCACGCCCGAGGAAGGCGACGAGGACGAGGACGGCGGACCCAGCATGTCGCTGTCGGCTTTGGAAGAAAAGCTGAAGCCCGAAGTGCTCGCGCGGTTCGAGGATATCGAGAGCCTGTATAAGAAACTGCACAAGGTGCAGCACCGCCGGTTGGAGACGATGACCTCAGGTGAGGAAGTCACCACCCGGTCGGAAAAAAGCTATGAGAAGATGCGCGAGGAGTTGGTGCAGAACGTCGGCCAGGTCCGGCTGCACAACAACCGCATCGAGGAATTGGTCACGCAACTGAAACAGCTCAATCAGCGTTTGAACACGCTGGAAGGGCAATTGATGCGCATGGCCGACGGCTGCAAGGTCAATCGCGAGGAGTTCCTGAAGCATTATCGCGGTGCCGAGCTGGATCCGAACTGGATCGGCAAGGTCGGGGTGCTGCCGGGCAAGGGCTGGCGGCTGTTCGTCGCCAAGCATCCGACCGATATCGGCAATGTGCGGGCGCAAATCTCCTCGGTCGCGACCGATGCGAGCCTGCCGATCGCCGAGTTCCGCCGCGTGTTCATGACCGTCAGCCGCGGCGAACGCGACAGCGCGCGGGCGAAGAAGGAAATGATCGAGGCCAACCTGCGCCTCGTGATCTCGATCGCCAAGAAGTACACCAACCGCGGTCTGCAGTTCCTCGACCTGATCCAGGAAGGCAACATCGGCCTGATGAAGGCAGTCGACAAGTTCGAGTACCGCCGCGGCTACAAGTTCTCGACCTACGCGACGTGGTGGATCCGCCAGGCGATCACGCGCTCGATCGCCGACCAGGCGCGCACGATCCGCATCCCGGTGCACATGATCGAGACGATCAACAAGATGAACCGCCTGTCGCGCCAGCACCTGCAGGAGTTCGGCTTCGAGCCCGACGCGCCGACGCTGGCCGAGAAGATGGAGATACCCGAGGAC
>JAYVXQ010000189.1:0-5704 GCA_043785025.1 Acetobacteraceae bacterium | reverse complement strand
TATACCCGGATTTCTCCGAAACCCAGGTATATCCTGGAATCTTTCCCCTGAGGCGCTTTTTGACGCGGGTGCGACGGGCTCGTTGTGGCGTGTCGCGCGGGTCGTGCTCGCGGCGTTGGTCGAGGCCATTGTCCCAGCGATCACGATGACAATACTTGAACGTATTTCACGATATTTGCACAAATGCCTCGCCAACCCCAGACGAAGGCGGCAACTGGCCGTCATATATGGAGGGAAAAAATTATCTTGGTGCGTATGGGGTGGAGCCCTGACGTCCCGATCGGCCCATGTCGACTGGACAGTCACGCGGCGGTCATGACAAGGATACTTCACGCGGAACGCCGCCGGATGCGACGGGGCCGCCGGAACCGTCGGAGTTTCATGACCGGCCATCGCCCCCCGCCCGATCCCGCCCGCGATAAGGATGAGGCCGACCGCCGCTCCGATGGGCTCGCCGCGATCATTGTCGTGCTCGTGCTGTTAATCGGCGGTTTGATGCTGACGAAGACGTTGCACGACAAGCGGAAAATCGAGGATTGCCTTTTATCAGGCCGCCGCGATTGCGATGCGCTGGTGACCGGAGTCCACTGAACGCGGAGACATCGTCGCTGGAGCGTGATCGCTTCAGGTTAAAGCGATCACGCTTTGAGATGCCTGTTTGAGAGAGCGATTCATGTTTGAGCTCGCAGTCAACCTCAAACGATCGCGCTCTAAACGGTTACAGTTGCATTGCATTCAAAAGTTGCTATGGAGCGGGGTGATTCCGGCGGCATACGCCCTTAAAATCAACAGGGGGAAAACGACACCATGAGTGCATCGCTAACCAGGACCGGCGATTCGGATCCTAATCGCCTGATGACCAGTGACGAAAAGAAAGTCATCCTGGCGTCGTCTTTGGGGACGGTGTTCGAGTGGTACGATTTCTACCTGTATGGCTCCTTGGCCGTGATCATCGGCGCGAAGTTCTTCAGTCAGTTCGATGAAAACACCCGCGCGATCTTCGCGCTGCTGGCTTTCGCCGCCGGCTTCCTGGTGCGTCCCTTCGGCGCGCTGGTGTTTGGCCGACTGGGCGATCTCGTGGGCCGGAAATACACCTTCCTGATCACCATTTTGATCATGGGGGCGTCGACCTTTGTCGTCGGTTTGCTGCCGACATCCGACAGTATCGGGCTGGCCGCCCCGGTGATCCTGATCGCGTTGCGCATGTTGCAGGGCCTCGCATTGGGCGGCGAGTATGGTGGCGCCGCGACCTATGTCGCCGAGCACGCCCCCGCCAACCGGCGCGGCTTTTACACCAGCTGGATTCAGACGACGGCGACGTTGGGATTGTTCCTGTCGCTGATCGTTATCCTGGTGACACGTTATCTGTTGGGTGAGCCGGAGTTCCAGGCCTGGGGTTGGCGGGTCCCGTTCCTGCTGTCGGTCGTGTTGCTTGCCGTTTCCGTGTGGATCCGGCTTCAATTGAGCGAAAGCCCGGCGTTTTTGAAGATGAAAGCGGAAGGGACGCATTCGAAGGCGCCGCTGAGCGAGGCGTTCGGTCAGTGGTCGAACGCGAAAGTGGCGATCCTGGCGTTGATCGGCCTTGTCGCCGGTCAGGCGGTGGTCTGGTATTCGGGTCAGTTCTACGCGCTGTTCTTCCTGACCGCGACGTTGAAGGTCGATGGCACCACGGGCAATTTGCTGATCGCCTGGTCGTTGCTGTTAGGCACCGGCGGGTTCGTTCTGTTCGGCTGGCTGTCCGACAAGGTCGGCCGCAAGCCGATCATTCTTGGCGGCTGCCTGATCGCGGCGCTCACGTTCTTCCCGGTGTTCAGGTTCATCGCCGAGACCGCCAACCCGGCGCTGACCCACGCGCAGGAGTCGGTGAAGATCGTCGTCGCCGCCGATCCCGCCGAATGTTCGTTCCAGTTCAATCCGGTGGGCACCGCCAAGTTCATCAGCGGGTGCGATGTCGCCAAGGGCACGCTGTCGCGCGCCTCGGCGGTGTATTCGCACGAGGCCGCGGCCCCCGGCACGCCGGCCATTGTGCGGATCATGGATAAAACCTTCGATTCGAAGTCTCCGACCTTCGTGAAGGATATCGGCGCGAGCCTGACCGCTTCGGGCTATCCGGCCGCGGCCAACGCGTCGGTGGTGAAGCTGGCGAATCCGTTGGATATCTTCCGCGCGCAGCCGTTTAGCCTGGTGATGGCGCTGACCTTCCTCGTCGTGCTCGTCACCATGGTTTATGGGCCGATGGCGGCGGCGCTGGTTGAGTTGTTCCCGACGCGGATCCGTTATACCTCCATGTCGCTGCCGTATCATATTGGCAACGGCTGGTTTGGCGGGTTGCTGCCCGCGACGGTGCTGGCGATGAACGCGCAGAACGGCAGCATCTATTTCGGACTGTGGTATCCGATCGTGATCGCCGCCGTGACCGTTGTGATCGGGACGTTGTTCGTGCCCGAGACGAAGGATCGCGACATCTACGCTGACGACCTGATGGCGAATCCCGGCGGCAAGCCGGCGCCATTCGGTTCGGCGCCGCGTCGTGTCTGATGCCTGATACCGCCGCGCCCCGCCGGTGACGCGCCGGCGGGGCGCGGCGGGCCCGCCTGAAAACATGCCCGCCTGAAAACATGCCCGCCGGAAAACATGCCCGCCTGAAAACATGGCTTCATCTGATGAAATTCCGCCGTTCCGGCGGGTTTCTTTACGCGATATTAAGAAAATCCTGGCTCTGCTGGCGCATCAGCAGTGAGAGACAGGGCACGCCATCATGTTCGGAATTTTCCGGCCGCATCAGGACCTTATTAATAAAGCGGAATGGCTCGGTACGTTATCGACCCATTGCGGCGTCGGATTATGGGACGCGATCCTGTACGAGGGCGATGCCATGCATCCGAAGGCGCGCTGGACGTGGTCGGCGGAGTTTCGCCGGCTGTGCGGATACGCGACCGAAGCGGAGTTTCCCGACGTGGTGCGGTCCTGGTCTGACCGGCTGCATCCCGATGACGCGGCGGGCACCTTCGCCGCGTTTGGCGCGACCTGCCAAACCGGGGTCGGCTATGACGTGACTTATCGCCTGAAGGTGCGCGATGGCTCCTGGCATTGGTTTCGCGCCACTGGCGGCGTCGTGCTGGATGACAATCGCAAGCCGCGGCGCGCCTGCGGGTCGCTGGTGAGTATCGACGCCGCCAAACGCGCCGACTCTGGGCGGACCGCGTCCCTGGTTGCGATTTCGCAAGGGTTCGAGCAGCGGATCGCCTCGCTGGCGGCGGCGTTGACGGCCGCGTCGGCGAAATTGGAGGGGACGGCGCGATCGATGGCCCTGTCCTCGGGTGCGACGAGCGATCTGACGGCGACCGCCGCCAATGCCGCGGAGTCGGTCAGCGCCGGGGTGCAAAGCGCCGCCGTCGGATCGGAGCAACTCTCGGCGTCGATCGAGGAGATCAGCCGCCAGGTGTCGGAAAGCACCAAGATCACGGCGCGCGCGGTCAGCGACGCGCAGCGGACCGACGGGATCGTGCGGGCGCTGGCCGAGGGGTCCGGGCGCATCGACCACGTCGTCGGCCTCATCGCCAATATCGCGGGTCAGACCAATCTTCTGGCGCTGAACGCGACGATCGAGGCGGCCAGGGCGGGCGACGCGGGCAAAGGCTTCGCGGTCGTGGCGACCGAGGTCAAAAGCCTCGCGACGCAGACCGCGAAAGCGACCGAGGAGATTGGTCAGCAGATCGGCCGCATTCAAAGCGCCACCAACGACGCGGTCGCCGCGATTAATGGGATCAGGGGAACGATCGAGCAGGTGAACGCGATCTCGATCGCGATCGCCGAGGCGGTGGTGCAGCAAGGCACCGCGACGGGGGAGATCGCGCGCAACGTGTCGCAGGCGGCACAGGCGGCGTTGGACGTGACCTCCAGCCTGGGTGGGATCCGCCGGTCCGGGAAAGAAACCGACATCGCGGCGGGCGATGTGCTGTCGGCGGCGACGGATTTGTCGAAACGGTCCGATGAGTTGTCGGGGGCGGTCGTTCATTTCATGACGGATTTGCGGGCGGCCTGAGGCCGGTTGCCACGCACCGGTCGATCGGGCAGGGATTGGCGCCTCGCCGTGGAAGGGCGGGGACGCACTCGCCGTGGAAGGGCGGGGACGCACTCGCCGTGATGCGGCGCGGATCGGATCGCCGTGGTATGGCGGGGTCCCGCTGATCAGGATCCGGCGTCGTGCGCGACTGGAAGACGCTTTTGGCCGTGCCGAAATTCCGTGCGTTATGGATCGCGCTGATCTGCGCCAATTTGGGCGCCTGGGGCATGATGGCCGCCCTGCCGATCCTGGTCTCCGCCCGGTTTGGCGCGGGCGGTGCTCTGGTCTTGTCGATGACCTGGCGCATCCTGCCGAAAATCCTGCTGGCCCCATTGGCCGGGGTGCTGCTGCGCCGGTTCGGTGCCCCGATCGTGGTTTGCCTGACGCTTTTGGGCGAGTCGGTGCTGACCGTGATCTTGCCGTGGTGCGAGGATTTCGTGCTGTTGCAAATCGTCATCGCCGCGATCGGCGCGCTGGATGTGTTCGTGCTGCCGGGCCTGCTGTCGCTGCGTGGCGTGGTTACGCCCGCCGGATTTGAACTGGCGGGCAACAGCCTGTTTTCGATGGCCGACCGGATGGGAAAAACCCTTGGACCGATCATCGGCGGGTTGGCGGTGTTGTCGGGTTTCGGTCCGGCCTTCGCCTGTTTCGCGGTCGCGACCTGTCTCGCGGCGTTGCCGGTTTCGGGCCTGCCTCGCCCGCCCCGGAGCAACGGCGGCCAGGCCACGCGGGCCTTGGGCATGCCAAGGGAGTTCTGGCGCATGCTGCGGGGTGACCGGGTCCTGACCGGGTTACTGGTGTGTGCCGTCAGCTACAGCGTCATGATGGGCGGGCTGCGGCCATTTCTGTTCTGGGCTAACCGCGAATGGTTCGGCGCGGCCGACACGGCATGGACCGGGTTGATGGCGGCGCAGGGGGTGGGCGCGATCACCGGCGCTTTGGTCGCGGGCATGTTCAACCGCGCATTGTTGCGCCATGCCTCGGCCTATACCCTGACCATGCTCACGGGGCTGTTGGAGGGGGCGATCGATCTGCTGCTGCTGTTCTGCCCCTGGGGTCCGATGGGGCCGCTGGTGGCGATGGGGTTGCTGGCGCTGGCGGGGATCCCCGAGGTGGTGTCGGCGGCGACCTGGTTCACCGCGATGCAGCAGCGGTTGCCCGCCGACCGGCAGATCGTTTTCTTCGCGTTCACCGCGCCGTTGTGGGATTGCGCCTTCGCGATCGGCGTCATGTCGGCGGGTTTTCACGCCAGCGGGACGCTCGCTTTGGGGTCGTGGTGGACGATGCTGACGCTGACGGCCACGTTGCCGATTTTGCCGGTGCTGTTCTGGGACCGGCGCCGGCGATCGGCCGCGATGAAGGAAGCGTGACGTTGGTATCCTTATTGGTTTCGCGCGCCGCCGCCCGCCAACCCAGCGCGCATACCAACGGCCCTTAATGTTGACCCATCTTCGATGGGCCAACGGCCGTCGGTATTCTTGTTGGTTTCGCGCGCCGCCGCCCGCCAACCCAGCGCGCATACCAACGGTCCGAAATGATGGAAGAGTCATCAGTTCGGACCGTTGGTATCAGTCGTCGAAACGTTTTTTCGTTGGCGGAGGCACGAACGGCAGTCTTTCGAACCCGATGGCGTTGATC
>JAYVXQ010000188.1:0-5710 GCA_043785025.1 Acetobacteraceae bacterium | reverse complement strand
CTTCCTGCTTGCCCATCGCCGCGGGCGCCATCGCGCCGCTGGCCTCGCCGGGGGTCGCGCTGCCGTCGGTGGCGGTCAGGGTCGCCTCGGGGGAGCCGGCCAGGATCTTATCGAACTCGTCGCCGAGGGCGTCGGGCTTGATTGCCTCCCACTGGCGGGAGACGCCGATCAACAGATTGCGCAAATTCGGGGTCTTCAACATCGCGAACAGGATGTGGCCGGTGCGGATCTGCATCGCGCCGAACATCAGGGTGGCGAAAACCCAGGCCTTCTCGATCGCTTCCTCGATTTGCGGCGCGAAATCCGAAATCGAGGTCGCACCCCGTGGCAGCTTGTCCAGCGCCTGCGTCATGTCGGCGGCGAGCCGGGACGGATCGATCCCGAAATGGCGGATCGCGTGGTGCATGTCGCTGTCCTGCGCCTGCGTGATCTGATGCAGCCAGTGCACCATCTCGACATAGGGATTGCCGCGCAGTTTGCAGAACACGGTCGCACCCTCGATGGCGCGATAGCCGACCGCGTTGAGCTTGCCGAACAGGGTGGAACGATTGATCTCTGTCATGCTGGAGCGCCCTGTGTTTGGGAGTGATGAGTGGCCTGGACGATCGCGCCGGCGTGACTGTCGGCGCTGGCGTCGAGAAATAAATCGGCGGCGTCTTTGGCGGCGCGGCGCGGCATCAGCCACGTGGTCCAGCCCAGACGGCCGTACCCTCCCAATCGCGTGGCGGGAACCTGTTTCGCTTTGAGGATGAAATTCACGTCCCAGATCAGCGCGTCGCCCGCGTAATTGCGCACGATTGGCACGAGGCGATGCAGGCTCAGCCCGCCGGGCAGCAGACGCTCATACTCGTCGAGGGTGAGCGGGCCGAACACGACGCGAAACTTGTGCTGGCGGCTCCAGACCTTGCGGCCCAATAACGCGCTTTTTCCGAGTTCGGCGGTGATCCGCCCGCCCGACAAACGCGTGTAATCGCCGTCGGGCAGCGCCAGCCAGGCGCCCTGAAAGCTTTCGATCCGCACGGGCATGGTGAAGAACTCGGTCAGGATCTGGCCCAGACCCTCGGCGTTGCGGGTTTGCGCGGACAACAGGCCGGCGAAATGCAGCTTCGTCAGGTCCGGCATCGCGTCGCGGTCGCGCAAGGTTGGGCTGGCGAGGCCGATCAACGACGCCATGTATCCCGCGAACCGGTCTTGCGCGGGCCGGTCGAAGCTGACGGTCGGACGGCTGTTGGCCCATGCGCGATAGAACAGTGACAAAGCGCGATGATGAAACAGATCGGCGAAGGCCTGGAATGTCCGGTCGCCGTGATGCCGCCGCCGGTCGCGGGCATACTCCGTCAGATGCAACGGCAGCGGTCCGTCCGACCCGAACAGTCCGAAGAAATGCACCGCCAGCCGGTCCGGCCGCCCATCCTCCCCGGTTTCGTATCCGGCGAGCTCGGCGGGCGCGTGGCTGACAGAGGGTTCCTGCGTCAGACGCAGCACATCCTGCGACGGGCGCACGCTTTCGCCGAAGCGCGGGTGATCGTGGTACAGGGCTTCCAACAGCCGCATGATGGCGAAGAAGTTGAAGCGGTGCGGCTCGGCGCGCAGCCGTTCCCGCAAGGCCGCGATCGCCGTTGGTTCCGGCGTGACCGGCGCGTTCACAGGATTGGCCGCAGGCCCAACCGCAACGGCCAGCGCATGATTTCCCCCCGGTCGGGAGAACGCAGGACCGTTTCGGTGAAGCCGTTGATGGAGATGTATTTGGCGAAGAACCGGTCGAGCACCGCGCCCAACAGGATCGCCCCGCCGAACGTCGAGGCATCGAGATTGACCGTGACCTCCAGGCCGCGGCCCGCGCACACCGGGCCCGCGCCGGGGATGCGGCGGACGATCGGCTTGCTGGCGACCGACAGCAGCGAGTCGAGTTGCCGCGCGATCACGGTCGAGCCCGCGGGCACATACAGCCGCAGCAGTTCCCGCAATGACGCCGCGCCCTGCTGTTTATCATTGTCGGTCAGCGATAAATAATTCAGCGACAAATGCGAAATGAATCGCCATGCGTAGTCGCCATCGGTCCGGCACGGTCTGGGCGTCGTGGGGCCCACGATGCAGCGGATCGAGGCAACCGGCGCGTTCACCGCGATGGTGAAATCGGTATGCCGCTTGCCCACGGGCATCGACATCGGCAGATCGCGATTGGTGCACAGCAAATCCGGCCCCAATTGCCGCAACTGCTCGTTCAGCGGCGCGTTGTCGGCGTCGACCAGCGACACCAGCACGTCGTGCCCCAAATAGCTGGAGCGCGCGCCGCGTTCCCGCGCCCGCGTCGACAGCCGGTGCGGCTGGCGCCGGAGAATGTAATAGCTGCGATGACCTGGATTCCGGCTGAGGTCGTTGGCGGCGTAGAATGGAAAGAACGGTTGCGCCGTCCCGCCGCCCGCCGCGAAACCCTCCAGGCCGGTGACCGAAAACACCTCATAATCCAGGGGACGCATGCGATCCGGCACGATCAGATGTTCCGGATCGTGGTCGGAAATCGTCACGCGGTCGCCCCGTTTCGGGAACAGATTGATCGCGGGCGTGCAGTTCAACCGCATGTAATCGGGGCTGAAGGCCATCAACGACGGCTCGCTCCGGTCCAGCAGGATAATGATTTCCAGATCGGGGGAGGGGCAGCGCATCGCCGCCCGCGCCAGTTCGCGTCCTTCAAGCGTGAAGAACAGGAACCGTTCCGGCATCGCGAAATATTCCTGCAGCAGCCGATACCCGTCGAACGACGCCGCGGGTTTGGGTAGTAGCGCTTCCTCCGGCTCGAATCCGGCCGGATGCAACGCGGTTTTCGGCAAACGTTCCTGCCATGGGATGGGACGCACGCCGGGCCGCACCACGACTGAGACGACGTGCGCGGAGAGTTGTTCATACAATAGCAGGCGCGCGCTGTCGGGACCGCCGAGGAAAAAACTCAGTTTCTCCAGGTTCAGTTTCGCGACAGGCAGATCGCCCATGGTGCGCAGCCGTAACCGGATCGCCGCTTTGGCATTCGTTTGATCCGGCAAGCCCAGAGCGGCGACGGCGGCGGGGGAGGCGATGTAGTCGGCGTCAACGATATCGATCGGCAGCAGGCGCAGCGCATGCGCGGTGCGGAATTCGCAGTTGGTCTGATCTTCCGTGCCCAACAGGCTGCGCAATTCGGTGCCCGCGGGCAGATCGACGCCCGAGGGCGCGCCACTGAGTGCCGCGTCCGGATTGAACCGCACGATCGCCATCGACGGCGTCGGCGCCAGATAATGCGGATAGACCATTTGCAGCAGCGACTGGGTGAAGGTCGGAAACTCCGCCTCCATTTTCAGTTGGATCCGCGCGGTCAGGAAGGCGAACCCTTCCAGCAATCGTTCCACATAGGGATCGGCGATTTCGGTGTTCGACAGATCGAGCCGTCCGGCGACCTTGGGAAATTCGGCGGCGAATTCCGTGCCCATATCGCGCAGGAATGTCAGTTCGTTCTCGTAATGCCGCATCATGCGGGGATCCATCGGTCAGCTCCCCTTGGTTTCGATGACGGCGGCGAGGCGGGTTTCGATTTCGATCGAGGTTTCCAGAAATAATTGTTGCGGGACCGGTTGGGCCCATAGCTCGCCCTCGATTTCGAACACCAGAGCGGGATTGGCCTGATATTCATGCGACCCGCGCATGCGCACGCGTAATGTTTCGGGGCGGATGCGCGGTTCATAAGCGCGGATCGCGTCCGTCAGTTCGCGTTCCAGCGCCGCGATCTGGGCTCCGCCCTCGGTCATGCCCGCGAAACCGGGGATGCCGTAGTTCAGCGTCGATTTCGCGAGGCGCGGTGTCGCTGACAGATCCTTCACCGTCGCCAGATTGGTTGTGTTCAGCAGCGCGCCGAGGTCGCGCAGGACCGCCTGGCGCAACTGCGTCATGGTCAGCACCTGCTGATCCGGCGGATCGCGCAAACTGGTTGGGGCATTATCGGTCAGCCGGTCCAGCAGCGAGGGCTGCAACCGCTCGCGGCCCTTCGGACCGGACATCGGTCAGGGAGTTTCCGGTTGCGCCGCTTCGGCGGTGGAGCTTGTGATGGTCAGCGCGCGGATATCCATCAGCGCCGTCTCGGTGGCATCGGTCACCAGCACGCGCTGGCCCATTGGGATCGACCAGTCATCACTGACATCGCTCCATTCCGTGCGCCGCGACAGGGCGATCGTATGGTCGGTGGATTTGGCCGAGCCGGGGTAGCGGGTGGGGATGAACCCGACCATCTGGCCCTCATTGCTCCAGGTGAATTCGGTGGGCATCCAGACCTGATCGCGTAAATCCGCGGGCGGTTCCAACTTCAGCGCTTTGACGCGCGAGAAGGGGACCCACATGTAATTGCCGTTGACGAACACTTCCATCACCGGACCCAATCGCGGATCGGCATCCGCGATCCAGGCGAAGGCCTCACCATTGATGGAGCCCATGATTTCCTCAGCCTTTTCGAAGGCGTCGTCCCGCATTCGCGCGGCTTCGTCGAGTTTTCCCAGAGCGAATTGTTTGGTGGCTTCCATCAGCAGCGGCAGCCACGGTCCGGGCTCTCCCAGTACGGTGGGGGAGCGTTCGCCGCGAAAGACTTTTTCCCGCAGCACTTCGCAATGGATCGCCGACCGGTAGGCCTGCGCCATGGGAAGTGCGAGTGGATCGAGCTCCGCCACAACGGATAATTGTGTCAGAGCGCGGTCCCATTCGCCGGTCACGCAGAACATCTGGAACAGGAACGTGCGCAGGCGTGGCTCACGCGGCGCTTTACGCACGTCCTGCTTCAGAATGTCCAGCGTTCCGGAAACATCGCCGGATCGCAGGGTTTCAAGAGCGTCCGGCACCGTTCCGGTCCCTACTTGATGACGTCGGCGGGTTTGGCGTTGACGTTCTTCACCTTGTTCCAGCCGCCCATGAAGATGTCGTTGATCTTGCCATCGGCCTTTTGCTGACCGTAACGGATCACGAGGCCGCCATATTCGAACGTCGTGGTTTCCTTCGGCGCCTCATCGCTATGCGACCAGGAAATCGTTTTCACCGCGACCAGCTTGAACTGGAAGTACAGGAAGAACGTTCCGGACACCTCGCCACCCGCGCTTTTGCGCATGCCCAGACCGACATCCTGGTATGGCGTGCCCGAGCAGCAGTTTTGATACAGCACCGGCGACGATTTATCGATGCTGCGGGTGATCGAGAACGGGTTGAAGGTGATTTTCCCCGCGCCCGCGCCTGAACTTTGACTGCCGATGCTCAGCACCTGCTCGACGTCGAAGCTGTAGTCTTCGACCTCGAACAAGCCACCGGCTTTATGCGCGGTTGAGAAATCGTCCAGCAACTCGTTGGCGGGCGTGCCCTTGAGGTCGACCTGCGATTCCGACTTCAGGAAGTTACCGTTGTAGTCTTTGAAATACATAAAACTGTCGATTGCCATGGTGTCTGCTCCTTGGGTGGTGGTTCAACGGTCCGTGACGTCTGTGCGTTTCCATGCGCGCCGGAAACGCCCTTGATTTTCTTCACCGAAGTTATGCCGGCACGGATCCGTGCGGCATCACTTCGGCATGGGCTGTTATTTCGGCATTCTGGAAACAAGGCGCAGCGATACCGTCAGCCCTTCAAGCTGGTAGTGCGGTTTCAGGTAGAATTTCGCGCTGTAGTAGCCCGGATTTTCCTCATTCTCCTCAACCTCGACCCGGCCTTC
>JAYVXQ010000187.1:0-5726 GCA_043785025.1 Acetobacteraceae bacterium | reverse complement strand
CGGCGCCTAGTAGACCCGCGCCTTGGGCGGGATGTAGGCGATGTCGTTGGTCATGGTGAAGTCGTGCACCGGGCGGTAGTCGATCCGGACCTTGCCGGTCGCGTCGTCGAACCAGGTCAGCGTGTGCTTCATCCAGGTCTTGTCGTCGCGGTCGGCGAAGTCCTCGCGGGCGTGGGCGCCGCGGCTTTCGGTGCGGTTGGCGGCGCCGACCACGGTGACCACTGCCTGGCCGATCAGGTTATCGAGCTCAAGCGTCTCCATGAGGTCGGTGTTCCAGATCATCGCGCGGTCGGTGACGTGCAGGTCGGCGCGCCTGGCCTGCACCGCGTCCAGCCGGTTGACGCCGGAGGCCAGGCTGTCGCCGGCGCGGAACACCGCGGCGTCGTCCTGCATGGCCTGCTGCATCTCCAGCCGCAGCGCCGCCGTGGTAGTCTTGCCCGACGCATTGCGCAGCCGGTCGAAGCGGGCCAGGTGCCCGTCGGTCATCTCCGGCTTCAGCTCGACCTGCGTCGCCCCGGCCTTGATTGTATCGGCGCAGCGAAGCGCCGCCGAACGCCCGAACACAACCAGATCGATCAGCGAGTTTGAGCCCAGCCGATTGGCGCCGTGGACGGACACGCAGGCCGCCTCGCCCACCGCCATCAGGCCGGGCACGATGGCGTCCTGGTTGTCGCGGGTGGGGCGCAAAACCTCAGTATAGTGGTTCGTCGGGATGCCGCCCATGTTGTAGTGGACGGTGGGCAGGACCGGGATCGGTTCTTTCGTCACTTCGATGCCGGCGAAGACCTTCGCGGTTTCGGAAATGCCGGGCAGACGCTCGTTCAAGATCTCGGCGCCGAGATGTTCCAGATGCAGCATGATGTGGTCTTTGTTCGGACCGCAGCCGCGCCCTTCGTTGATCTCCAGCGTCATCGACCGCGAAACGACATCGCGGCTGGCGAGATCTTTCGCCGACGGCGCGTAGCGTTCCATGAAGCGCTCACCTTCGGAGTTGGTCAGATACCCGCCCTCCCCGCGCGCGCCTTCGGTGATCAGGCAGCCCGCCGGAAAAATACCGGTGGGGTGGAATTGCACGAACTCCATGTCCTGCGCGGGCAGTCCGGCGCGCAGGACCATGCCGCCGCCGTCGCCGGTGCAGGTATGCGCGGAGGTGCAGGACAAGTACGCGCGGCCGTAGCCGCCGGTGGCCATCACCACGGTTTGGGCGCGGAAGCGATGAATGGTTCCGTCTTCCAGATTCCAGGCCATGACGCCGCGGCAGACGCCTTCCTGATCCATGATCAGGTCCAGGGCGAAATATTCGACGAAGAACTCGACCTCGTGCTTCAGGCTTTGCTGATACAGCGTGTGCAGGATGGCATGCCCCGTACGGTCGGCGGCGGCGCAGGCGCGCATCGCCGGACTGCCATCGCCGTAATTGGTCATGTGGCCGCCGAAGGGGCGCTGGTAGATTTTGCCGTCATCGGTGCGGCTGAAGGGGACACCGAAATGTTCCAGTTCGTAAATGGCGGGCACCGCCTCCCGGCACATGTATTCGATGGCGTCCTGATCGCCCAACCAGTCGGAGCCTTTGACGGTGTCGAACATGTGCCAGCGCCAATCGTCCTCGCCCATGTTGCCAAGCGCGGCGCCGATGCCGCCCTGTGCGGCGACGGTGTGGCTGCGGGTCGGGAAGACCTTGGTGATGCAGGCGGTTTTCAGTCCGGCGGCCCCCATGCCGAAGGTGGCGCGCAGACCGGACCCGCCGGCGCCGACGACGACGACGTCATAGGTGTGATCGACGATGTTATAGGCCCGTGATGAGGGCAGCGTGATCGCGTTCATTGCAATGTCCTCTCAGGAACTCAGGCCGATGGCGAGGGTGCTGACCGCGCAAACCAGAAACAGGACGGCGCAGAGGCCTTTCATGGCCAGCACCGAGGCGAGTTTGATCCGGTCGTCATGCACGTAGTCCTCGATCACCACCTGCAAGCCAAGTTGCAGATGGTGGAAGGTGGCGACGATCAGCGCCAGCATCAACGCCAGGCTGAGCGGAGACGAGAGCCAATCGACGACGTCATCGCGCGATCCGCCGGTCAGATGCAGCACTGACCAGATGAACCACAGGGTGAGCGGCACCAGCGCGATGGCGGTGACCCTCTGCCCCCACCAATGTTTCGATCCCGCCCGCGCCGAACCGAGACCGCGGGCGCGGCCGAGGGGGGAGCGGAGCATGTCGACGTGAGGGAGTTTCCGTGTATCCGGCATGACGATTTCCTTTGCCGCTACCAGACGATCAGGCCGACGAGCCACACCAGGACCGTCAGCCCGCCAGTGCCGACCAGAACGGCCAGACCGGAATGTTCATATTGTTTCGCGTCGAAGCCTTTCCCCATGTCCATCCAAAGATGGCGCAATCCGCTCATGAGATGGAAGATCAGCGACAGGCTCCAGCCGAACAGCAGGAAGACGCCGACGGCCGATCCGAGAAAGGATTGGAAGCGTTCGAACCCATCTTCCGAGGTTGCGGCGGTGGCCAGCCAGAACGTCATCAGCAGAGTGCCGAGACCGAGTCCGGCACCGGTGACGCGGTGGGCGATCGAGAGGGCCATGCTGAGCGGCCAGCGATAGACCTGCAGATGCGGGGAGAGGGGACGGCGGACCAGCTTGCCATCGGAATTGCGCGCCACCATGAGCGCTTCGCGTACGTCTCTCAAAGGGTGCTCCGTATTTGCCGGAGACCATAAGCGCGCCGGCGTGCGGTGTGTTGCTTAGCGGCATGACCGGAACGGGTCAACGCGACATGGTCCTTGTGGCAGGGGCTTTACAGGATGGGCCGCGGCCAGGCGATGCGAAGCCGCGCGCGTGGATGTTCCGGATCGGCGTGATCATCGGGTTGTGTGTCCCAGAATCTTCCTCTGGCGAATATGGCGAACGGAAGGGGGCGGGAAAATACGTCATTGCGCCAGTCTGGCTTCGCGTTCTACGAAGGCTGAATGGGACGCCTCGATCTGATCGACCTCAGTCTGTTTCGCCATATCGCCGAGACCGGCAGCATCACGGCGGGGGCGGCGAAAGCCAATTTGGCGTTGGCGGCGGCGAGCGCGCGGCTGCGGCGGATGGAGGACGCGATCGGCGCCAGGCTGGCGGAGCGGGACCGGCGGGGGATCGCGCTGACACCGGCGGGCCAGACGCTGCTGGTTCATGCGCGGCTGATGCTGGCACAGGCGGACCGGATGCATGAGGCATTGGGCTCCCATGCCGGGGGCTCCCATGCCGGGGGCTCCCATGCCGGGGGCTCCCATGCCGGGGGCTCCCATGCCGGGGGCTCCCATGCCGGGGGCTCCCATGCCGGCGGGGCGTCCGGCCATATCCGCATGCTGTCGAACACCAATGCGCTCACTGAGTTTTTGCCGGACGCGTTGGGCCGATTTCTGGCGGCGCATCCCCGCGTCACGGTGGATTTGCAGGAACGGCTGAGCGACGAGATCGTCGGTTTGGTGGCGGAGGGTGTGGCGGAATTGGGCATCGTCGCGGCGACCGCCGATCTCGGGGCGCTGGAGACGTTTCCATTCGCGATCGATCGTTTCGTTTTGGTGGTGCCGAAAGGGCATGTTTTGGCGAGCCGCGCGTCGATCGGGTTCGCCGACATGCTGGACCTGGATCAGGTGGGGCTGGATCAGGCGAGTGCGCTGCAACGATTTCTGGCCAAGCGGGCGGCGCGGATTGGCGGGCGGCTACGTCTGCGGGTCCAGCTGCGCAGTTTCGACGCGGTGTGCCGGATGGTCGAAGCGGGCGTCGGGGTTGGCATCGTTCCCGAGACGACGGCGCGGGCGGCGGCGCGGACTCTGGCGATCGCGGCGGTGCCGATCGCGGATGAATGGGCGGTCCGGGAACTGCGTCTGTGTGTGCGGAGCATGGTTGAGTTGCCGCCGCATACGCGGCAATTGGTGGATTTTTTGCTCAGCCCAGTGAAGGATGGGGTTTTAGAAACGAAATGAAAAAGATCGCGAGTGGAGGTATGTCTTTTACCATGGGGTGAAGGCGATTACCATGGGGTGAAGGCGATTCGGGCGGAGGATTTACGGGCGTGACAGACGATCGAGCTCCGCCCGCGCCTGGGTTATCGCGGCGGCGGCGATATCGGCGCCGCGGGCCATGCCCTCCAACGTGATCATGCGCAGATCGGCGATCCCAACCGTCGCCAGGACCGTGCGGACATAGCCGGTCAGGAAATCCGGTTGGGCTGGCGCGCCGGTGGGGGTGGGCCCGCTGAACCAGCCGCCTGAGGCGACCACCAGCCAGGCGGGCCGGTCCGCCAGTTTGCCGATTTTACCCGTGGGCGTGCTGGCGAAGGTGCGGTGGATGCGGACGATTTGATCAACCCAGGCCTTCAGCACCGCGGGCACGCCGAAATTATGCATGGGCGTGGCGATGACCAGGATATCGGCTGCCTCCAGTTCCTGGATCAGGGATTCCGATGTCGCCAAAGCGGGCGGTTGGGTGTCGTTTGGCGGCGTCAGGATCGCGGCGCTGAAGCCGGCGTCGACCAAGGCGGGTGGGGTGGCCGACAGGTCGCGCAATACGACCTGGGCGTCATGGTGGGTTTGGCGCAGACGGTCGATGACCTCGGCGGCCATGCGGCTGCTGAAGGCGTCGGCGCCGCGCGGGCTGCAGCGGAGGTAAAGGATGTTGGTCATGAACCGCGAGTTCCTGTTTCGAGGGTAGATTGTCATGACGGCGGGGTGGCCGGCCAGTGTCAGGAATTGACGGACGGTGTGGTCCATGTCGTGGGCACGCGACGGATGGGCATTCAGGCGGCCGATCGTCCGATCAGATGCCGACAGCGGATCGGACGGTGCTCCGCGAAACTGAAACAGTGGCGCGCGGCGCTGGCCCGGCGGTCATCGCCGAAAAACGTTCTGAAGAATTAGAACATTATTGGCGCTGAACCCGCGGACGATGGCTTTAAACTTCTGTTCCGTAACTTGCCGCTGAAGTCGCGTGTCCGGAGCTGGCGTTGGCCGGGAGGGAGCGGCCTGTCGTTCGGGGAGCGGAGTTTTAACTTTCCCACAATTTTCCAGTGTATCAACCCATTCCGGCATCCAGTCCGCTCGGGTCGACGCGGCCGCGAGGTTTTTACAGGCGGGCACGAATGTGAGAGTCAGCGTATCCTTCAACAGGCGATTATAACTGAACAGATTGGCCCCGCCGGGCCCAAGAAAATATTTCAACTGATAATTCGGTCCGGCATTAACATTTTCCGTTACCGTGAAATCGACCTGCGCGGAAATTTGGCCGTGACTGAATTCAGTGCTCAATGAATTCTCAATTTTTTTACTCAAAGGCGATACTCTGACCTGGTTCATGACATGGGCCATGATGCCAGCGGCCACTGTCTCTCGAAGCCCAAGAACGCCCGCGAGATCCGTACCGCGCGGGCACGGGTGTTTTCTCTCGTGTAACTGGCCCATATCAATTGTCGATTCGATTTTTCATTGGCGATGGCCAGAATCACTTAAGGTTCCACCTACTGAAAGGACGGCGCTGGTGGCGGGAAGCAGATCGACCGCCGGTCGCCAAAAAGTCGAAAAACCCAGCGACGGGTTAAAAGAACCTGTGTCCGTGACCTCAAGCTGATACGTCGTCGCGACAACATACTCGATATTTTTGAACCAGTTATAAAGAGTGAAATCCGTCGGATCCTCGGATGGTCCCCGCACGGCGGTTACCGGCCCGAGTTCTCC
>JAYVXQ010000186.1:0-17432 GCA_043785025.1 Acetobacteraceae bacterium | reverse complement strand
TCCCGGCAAACTGGCGCGACCTGTGCGATCAGGTGACGGATAATTTCCGGGTCATAAACCCTAAGGAATTCCGGATTATCGAGTGAACAGGGTATATATCACCTTGATATCAAACAACGACCGTAATTGTCACCATAATGCGGATCAAAAATCGGGCACAAACGCCCATTGCCCTCCCATCCCCACCCGCTACACTTCTCGCAAAATCGCCGGAGGACCCATGAACCACGCCATCACCGTCGCCGGCGTCACGCTCGAAATCCACGAGGCCGGTCAGGGTCAACCCTTGCTGTTTCTCCACCCCGGCGAGGGCCTGCAGCCCAATCACCCCTGGATCGACGCCTTGGCCAAATCCCATCACGTCATCGCCCCGCATCATCCGGGCTTCGGCGGCTCAGACCTGCCCGACTGGATCGGCACGGTGGACGACCTCGCGTATCTCTATCTCGATCTCGCGCGCCAACTGGACCTGAAGAACGCCGTACTCGCCGGAGCCTGTTTCGGCGGTTGGATCGCCGCCGAAATGGCCGTCCGGAACACCGCCCGGTTCGCCCGCCTCGTCCTCGCCGCGCCCTTGGGCATCAAGACAAGAGGCACGCTGGATCGCGACATCGCCGACATGCACTCCATCCCCCGCGCCGAGTTCCTGCGCCTCGCATGGGCTGACCAAACCAAAGGCGCCACCGATTACGCGACCCTCCCCGACACCGAACTCGCCGCGATCGCCCGCGGCCGCGAGACCTTCACGCTGTTCGGCTGGAAACCATATATGCATAATCCCCGGCTGAAACGCTGGCTGCACCGGATCGATATCCCAACAACCCTGATCTGGGGTGAGAACGACGGCATCGTCTCGCTCGATTACGCGAAAGCCTGGCAAGCGGAAATTCCCAACGCCACGCTCAAGATCATTCCCAACGCCGGACATTTCCCGCACTGGGAACAGCCCGAATTATTCGCCCAAAGCGTCTGACCGGATCAGGAGACCAAATAATGCGCACCTGGTATTTCTCCGAGATGGCCTACCATCCCGCGTGGGAAAAAGGCCTCGCCCGCGGCTCGCTGCGCGTCAACTTCCCCTCCGAAAACCTCGACCCGAACGAGGCCGGCACTTTACTCAACCGCTACCTCGACGAATTCGCGCTGTGCGACGATGTCGGCCTCGACATCATGGTGAACGAGCATCACAGCACCGCCACCTGCATGACCGTCTCCGTGCCGATGGCGTTGTCGATCATCGCCCGCGAGACGAAAAAATCCCGCCTTCTGAGCCTCGGCAATCCCATCGCCAACCGCCCCGACCCGGTGCGCGTCGCCGAGGAAATGGCATGGCTCGACTGCGTCTCCGGCGGCCGCCTCGAAATGGGACTGGTGAAAGGCGCGCCTTATGAAATCGCCCCCGCCAACGCCAATCCCGCCCGCCTCATGCGCCGCTATTGGGAGGCCCACGACCTCATCCTGAAGGCGCTGTCCACCACCACCGGCCCGTTCAACTGGGAAGGCGAATATTTCCACTATCGCAACGTCAACATCTGGCCCCGACCGATCCAGCAACCGACGCCGCCGGTCTGGATGACCGGCATGAGCGTGGAGACCGGAACCATGGCCGCCGAGCGCGGTCACGTCGTCGGCACCCTTTTGTCGGGCGGCACCGCCAAACCGATGTACGACGCCTATCGCAAGCGCGCCCGCGAACTCGGTTGGTCCGCCGGTCCCGATCGTTTCGCCTATGCGGCGATCATCGGCGTCGGCGCCACCACGGACGAAGGCCTGCGCCGCGCCGACATCATCGCCGATTACGTCCGCACCGCCCCCGTGGTCGCCGAGCCCTTCACCAATCCGCCAGGCTACAACTCGATCGCCGCCAACACCGTGATCCTGAAAGGCGGTCCCCGCGCCAACCGCTTCGTCACCGACCGCAATGGCGAGCCGATCAACCATCGCACCGCCAGCGTCCAGCAATTCATGGACACCGAAACCGTCTTCGCCGGCACGCCCGATGAGGTCTTCAATCAGATCAAAGCCTTCAACACCCGCATGGGCGGCGTCGGCCATCTGCTGTTTTTCGGCCAGGGCGGCCTGCTCGACCACCGCGACGCCACCGCCAATATCACACTGTTCGGCAAGGAGGTCGCACCCAGGCTGAAAGACCTCAACACGCCGACCCGCGCCGCGGCGGAATGACCGGCGACACGTCGCTCCGACTCGAACGCGCGGCCCAAATCGATATCGCCGCGATCGGACGGATGACGGCGCTGCGGGAGCTGATTCTCACCCGCTCCGCCGTCTCCGATCTCAGCCCGATCGCGGCGCTGATCCAACTCGAAATCCTCGGCCTCCGGCTGACCGCGATCACCGATCTGACACCCCTGAAAACGCTCACCCAATTACGTTCGCTCATCGTTTCGTTCACCGCCATCGAGGACCTGACGCCACTCACGGCGCTGACGCGGCTGGAAAGTCTCCATCTGACCGGCACCCGCGCCCGCGACCTCGCCCCGATCGCGTCCCTGACAAACCTCGCGCGCCTCGATCTCGGCGGCACGGCGGTCAGCGATCTCACGCCGTTACGAAACCTGATCAAGCTTCAGGGGCTGCAACTCGCGGGGACCAAAGTCACCGATCTCTCGCCGCTTTCGGGTATGATGTCGTTACGCTTCCTCGATCTCGGTGACACGCCGGTCGCCGACCTCACGCCGTTGCGCGGACTGACCGCGTTGAAGGAAATCGATCTCCGCGGCACCAAAGTCACCGATGTCTCGGCGTTGGCCGATTTAAACGACCTCGCCATCGTCTCGGCCACCAGCCCCAGGCGCCGCCGCCGCTAACGACGCCCGATCGATCCGCCGCACCCCATCCACCGACGCCACCAGAATTGTCGTCGCGAGGCCAATGAACAATCCGGTTTCCACCACGCCAACGGTCATCGACAACGCCCGCTCCACGGCGGCCGGATCGGACAGATCGTTGAACGAACAGTCCAAAATCACATTATCGCCATCGGTTCGAAACGGCCCGCCGTGCCCATCGCGCCGCAACACGGGCCTGCATCCCAAACCCGCCAAACGCGCCGCCGTCGATTCCCAGCCGAACCGCACGACCTCCACCGGCACCGCGACCCGCCCGCTTAAAAACGGCGCCAGTTTCGTTTCATCGGCGATGATCACCACCATGCGGCTCATACTGGCGACAATTTTCTCCCACAGCAGAGCGCCGCCCATCCCCTTGATCAGGCTCAGATCGCTCGCCCCGATCTCATCCGCGCCATCGATGGTCAGATCGATCGCATCCGCCGTCGGCGAGCAGATCAGCGGGATCCCGAATGACCGCGCCAATTCCCCGCTCGCGACCGATGTCGGCACACCCGTGAATCGCAACCCGTCGCGAAACCGCGCGCCCAACCCCCTGATCGCGTGATTGGCGGTGGAGCCCGTACCAAGCCCGACCAGCATCCCGCTTTCGACCATCTCGACCGCGATCCCGGCGGCCTCTTGTTTCAAAACATCCAGATCCATCATCCGCGCGCCGCCCGGAACACCCGCAACCAATTGCCCGAGCATACTTTTTCGGTCTCCTGCGCCGTCATCCCATGATCGCGCAACGCCGCCGCCAGTTCCGGATGACGGGAAAAATCCGGCATCTCAGTTCGCGCGACGCCCGCCGGCATATCCGTGCCGATCCCGACATGATCGATGCCCAACGTGTCGATGGCGCGAAACATGTGCCGGATCATGCCCGGCACTTTCTCGTGCGTCAGGGTCGAAAGCCACGCCCCCACCACGCCCCCGGTCTCCTTCACCAACCGCGCGTAATCCAGGCTGATGAACCGCGGATGCTCGCCGTCACGCACGCCGGGCTCCAACAAATTGGCATGCGTGCACAGGATCGGTTTGGAGGTCGCCTTGACCACCCCGCGCACCGTGTCCTCGGAACAATGGGCGACATCGACCATGATGCCGATCGCGTTCATCCGCCGCACCACATCGGCGCCAAACGCGGTCAATCCGCCATGCACCGGCGGCGCGGTCTGAATGTCGCCGGTTTCATTCACCAGATAATGCGTCAGCTGCACGCTGCGCACGCCGCGCGCCTCCATCGCGTTCAACCGGTCGAGGTCCCCGTCGAGGAAATCGCAACCCTCGATCGCCAGCACCAAGGCCGGATCGCCGGCGCGGATCTCATCGGGCTCCCGCGCGATGCGCATCCCGGCGGCCGCGAAACTATCCAAATAGCCTTCCGTCGCGGCCAGGCACTCACCCGGGATCGGGTCGCGGATCTTGACCAGGCGTTTGGTGTCGGGATCGCGGCGAATGACGGGAATATCGGCGATCGCGGCGACCACCGCGGCGGCGACCCCCGCGTCGCGCATCGTCGCCAGCACCGCCCGGTCCACATCCCCGGTGCGCCGCGGCCGTCCCGCATGCGTGTGCATATCAATAATCATACGCCCGCTTTTAACCGTTTCCCGGCGCATTGACCATCCGCGGCGCGTAAACGCGGCTTGCGCCAGCGGCCCGGGATCAGCATGTTGCGTCCTGACGATGCACGCGGAGAATACGGGCCATGGACGGCGGCAGCGACGCCAGACGGATCACCATCCACACGAAAGATGATTTCGCGGGCATGCGCGCGGCCGGCCAATTGGCGGCGGCGACGCTGGATATGATCCAACCTTACGTTCAGCCGGGCGTCACCACCGCGGCCCTGGATAAACTGTGTCACGCCTTCATCGTGGACCACGGCGCCATTCCCGCACCGCTGAACTATCGCGGCTTTCCAAAGTCGATCTGCACCTCGATCAATCACGTCGTCTGCCACGGCATCCCCGGCGACCGCCGCCTGATCGCCGGTGACGTCGTCAACATCGACGTCACCGTCATTCTGGACGGCTGGCACGGCGACACCTCCCGCATGTACGCCGCCGGACCCGCGTCGACCAAAGCCCGCAACCTGATGGACGTGACCTACGACGCCCTGATGATCGGGATCGAGGCAGTGAAGCCCGGCGCCACCCTCGGCGATGTCGGCCACGCCATCCAGGTCTTCGTCGAACGCCACCGCTATAGCGTGGTCCGCGATTTCTGCGGCCACGGCATCGGCCGCCGCTTCCACGAACCGCCCAATATCCTGCATTTCGGCCGGCCCGGCGACGGACCCGTCCTGAAACCCGGCATGTTCTTCACCATCGAACCCATGGTGAACGCCGGCCGCCCCGAGGTGAAAATCCTCGACGACGGCTGGACCGCCGTCACCCGCGACCGCTCCTTGTCGACGCAGTTCGAGCATATGATCGGCGTCACCGACACCGGCCACGAGATCTTCACCATCTCTCCCGCCGGATTGCACAAGCCGCCCTACGGCGCCTGATCGCGCCATACCAACGCCGATTGAGCCGTCAACGATGGGTCAATCGGCGCTGGTATTAAAAGATCCTTTACCTTTCCCGGCTAACCTCCCCGCG
The DNA here is from genome assembly GCA_043785025.1 of Acetobacteraceae bacterium. GTDB lineage: Bacteria > Pseudomonadota > Alphaproteobacteria > Acetobacterales > Acetobacteraceae > Rhodopila. The sequence continues at coordinate 11,971 of JAYVXQ010000186.1, read as the reverse complement.
CATCAGCGGAGATCCCGGCGGCACATGGGTAAACGGGTCAGATCACACGGGGTCGCGGAAGCCGGCCTGCCGCTTTTCGGGTTGCCAGCCCATCCCGAGGTGCGCGACCCCACCACCCACGGCGCCGACGGCCACCGCCAACGCATGCGCGCGCGCCTGCTGACCGCCGGCCCAGACTCGCTCGCGGATCACGAGATGCTGGAAATGCTGCTCTTTCTCGCTCTCCCCCGCCGCGACACCAAACCCATGGCGCGGGAGCTGCTGACCCGTTTCGGCGGCTTCGGCCCCTGTGTCACCGCCTCCCCCGACGAACTCCGCGCGATCGAGGGCCTCGGCGACGCGGGAGTCGCCGCGCTCAAACTGGCCCAGGCGGCCGCCTTACGCCTGCTGCGCGGCGAACTCGCCAACCGGCCCGTGCTGCGATCCTGGGAGGAATTGACCAACTACATCCTCGCCACGTTGCGCCACGAGAAAACCGAGCAGTTTCAGGTCCTGTTCCTCGACGCCCGCGGCCGCCTGATCGCGGACGAGATCATGGGCCGCGGCACCGTCGACCGCGCGCCCGTCTACCCGCGCGAAGTCGCCCGCCGCGCCCTGGAACTGCACGCCTTGACCCTGATCCTGGTGCACAACCACCCCAGCGGTTCCTCGACCCCCTCGCATGACGACATCGCCATGACGCGGGAGGTCGCGCGCGCCCTCCAACCACTGGGCATCGCGCTGTTCGATCACCTGATCGTCGCCGGAGAAAACTGCGTCAGCCTGCGCGCTCTGGGCTTGTTTTCGTGAGGGATACGCCAACGGAAAACCAGGAAATATGCCCACCACCGGACTTGAACCGGTACACCCTTACGGGCCGCGGATTTTAAGTCCGCTGCGTCTACCATTCCGCCAGGCGGGCATCGACACGATTATACTCAGCACTCGCCGGAAGGGGAGACACTTTCTGCCCCTCCCGGAGCATCAATCATCGTTGGACTGTTTCGGACCATAATGCCGGACCACGATGGGCTTGCCCTCGGGATGCGCGGCCATCATCGCCGCCCGCTCCGCCTCCGCGACGGGATCGCCGCCGGTACTGATCACCTCGACCTCGATGACCGCCGGCTCATCGCGATCATCCCGCACAAGGTCGGGCAACGGCGCGTCGGGGTCCAGCCGCGCCGACGCGAACCGGGACAGCGCATCCCCCGTCAAAAATTTCTCCCGTAAATCCCGCCCACCCGCGATACGCGCCACCGGACCCAGGTCCACCGGCACCTCAACGGCTTCAACCACGACAGCCTCCGTCGCCTGTGGCCCATTCACCTGCCGCCACGGCTTCCCCCGCGTCGCCAGCGCCATCATGATCACCGGCTCGCGCGGCACGAACGGCACCACCGGCTCCTTAGGCGCATAGGCGGCGAGGCTGCCTGGCGTGCCGTCCGGCCTCGTGTCCATATCCTCCGCCAAAGCCGCATGATTCTCCGTCTCCGCCGCCATGTCCCTCTCCCGCGGCGGCCCCTCCGGAATCGGCGGCGGCGCCGCGTTCGGCGGCCTGGGCGGCAACGGCTTCAACTGCCGCTTCTCCAGATCATGCGTGATCAGCGAGAACATCCGGTTCATCTGCGTCGCATTGGCCCGCAGCTTGATCGCCAAAGGCTCCAGAGTCTCCGGCCGCATCGCCCGCGCGTAACATTCCATAATCATCACATGTGTCGCCGTGCCTTGCGCCGCCATCATGCATTCCAATTGATCACGAGGATGAAACGACTCCAGCATCGTCAACGCCGCCGAAATGCGGATATCCCGCGCGAACGTCGATTCTTCCTCGTGAAACCAAACCGCCGCGATGACCGAACGCGAAATCTCCTCCGCGAACGACACTCCGAACGACATCAACGGCGCGTCCGGACAGAGCGGATAATCAGGCGGATAAAGCGTCGGCATACGGCTAATTTTCTCACGTTGGGCTGTAAGGCTCCGACTTATACCGGGTTACAGGAATAATGTCAACATTAATCAAATCAAACACAGCGCCTGCAACTCCCGCCGCAGCGACGCCGGAAGCTCCGCCTCACCCAACCCCATCACCGCTGCATCCAAATCCGCCGGCGCCGCCTCCGCCTGCAAATACCGCCACCCCTGAAACGCCCGCGTCACCCGCCCGATCAACGGCACGATCGCCGCGTCCAGCAGAAAACTCGCGCATTTCGTGTGATCCTCCCGCTCATCCTCGACGATATCGACGATCCGCTGCCGCGCCAGCATCGACCCGCCGATCACCCAGTACATCGAGCCGCCGTCCAACACCTCATCCCGCCGCCGCGGAAAATTCCGCGTGCGATGGCGCAGCGGGGGCGCACTCCGCGCCCGCTCCGCCTGCAGCGCGCGGATATGATCGATATCACGCACACCAACCGCGAGTTTCGCGACATGCAGCATTTTGGCGACCCGGCGTTTGAGGTTTCGATGCCAATCATGCCATCGTCCGTCAACGAGCGGGAGAGGCACCACCAACGCCCGTCAAAACCAAAGACCAAACGCGTGGGACTCGTCAGCAAGGAAACAACCATGAGCGAAGCGATTATCGGGCCGATGGAGGAACAATATCGATCCTCCGAAGCCTTCAGAAACGCCTCCGACCAAACCCAGGTCACCCGAACCCATGTCCACATCGCCGTCGCCAACGGACTCGGCTGGGGTTTCGACGGCATGGATGGAGTCATCTTCGCACTGGCCACGCCGTTGTTGATCAAGGATTTCGGCGTCACCTTGCCGGAGTGGCGGTCCGGCATGCAGATCGCGATCTTCATCGGCATCGCCGGGATCTTCTTCTGGCCCTGGATGGCCGACCGGGTCGGACGCCGCAGCCTGCTCGCGATCAACATCGCGCTGTTTTCCTTGCTGATGCCCATCGTCGCCCTTTGCACGACCTTCACCGCCTTCGTCATCGCCCGCAGCGCCGTCGCCTTCGCCCTGAACGGCGAGTGGGCCCTCGGCTCCCTCCTCGTCGCCGAAACCTGGCCCGCGCGCCTGCGCGGCCGCGTCATCGGCATCAACCGCGGCACCTGGTGCTTCGGCGCCGCCCTGGCCGGTGTGATCGGCACCTGGGTCTTCGCCGATTACGGCTGGCGCGTCGCCTTCGTCATCCCCGCCGTCGTCGCCCTGATCGCCGTCTACGTCCGCGCCAAATGCCCGGAATCGCCCTACTGGGTCCGCACCCAGGATCGCAAAAAACGCATCCAGGCAGCCCAGAAAGCGGGCCACCCGGTCCTGCCAGAAGACCAGGAATGGCTCAACAAAGCCGCGAAAATCCCGCTGAAGCAGCTGTTCATGCCGGACATGTGGCGCAGCACCCTGCAGGCCACCTTCGTCGCCTGCTGCTCCACCATCATCTACGGCACCGTCGGCGGCTGGATGCCCTTGTATCTCGCCAAGGAGCGCGGCTGGTCCACCTCCGCCTATAGCACCTTCTACATCTGGTGGGGCCTCGTCGGCTTCCTCGGCCTGCTGATGTCCAGCACCATCGCCGATAAATTCGGCCGCAAACCCGCTTTCTACGTCATGCTCGCCGAGGGCGCGATCTTCCTCACCCTCTGGGTCTACGCCGAAAGCAATACCGCGCTTTGGATCTACGGCCTGCTCTGGAGCATCGGCTTCCTCGGCTTCTGGGGCCCGTCGATGATCCTGACCGCCGAAATCTACCCAACCCGGATTCGCGGCGCCGGCAACGGCTTCACATGGGCTGTCGCCTGGCTGATCGGTTTCGTTCTGTGGCCCTTCGTCACCGTCGCGCTGACCGAGCACACCGGATCCTTCGCCGCCTCCTTCCTTCTCGTGCCCGTCGCCATGGTCCTCATGGGTCTCGGCGTATGGCTGTTCACCCCCGACCACGCGGGAAAAGACCTGGATTCAATCGGCGTTTGAAGCTAGGACCGAAGCCCATGAATGGTGGTCTCGCGCGGATTCTGACCCTGACCTTCGGCAAGGAAGGAAACGAGACCAACCATCTGGGTTCCGGATGGTCGGGCGATGAGCCTGGACATCGTTGGATGATCGGCCAGGCGAGTGAACTCTGGCTCAGCGAAATCACACCGGATCCAGACCACACCGAACCCGCCGACCTGATCCTGGAGCTGGATATCGAGGGGATCGCCGGATCCAATCAGAAATTGCTGATCGCCGTGCGCGATCAGGCCATCGCGCAAATCACCCGATCCCACGGCGGCACACTCGGGTTTCACATTCCCGGCCGTTTGGCCACCGGCTCCGGACCGGTGCGTCTATTATTGGTTCATCCGGACTTTCGACGCCCATCGGGAACCCTGGGCGCCGATGATCGTGAATTATCGCTGTCCGTTCGCGCCCTGCGCCTGTCGCGCCTTCATCCCAGACCGGCACCGATCGGCGGTCCGCCCCTGCCGCCCGCCGAAATGATCACGCGCTTCGAAAGCATCGGCGACAACTGCGAATTCGGCCTCGTTCAACGCAAACTCAACGCCGAGCCTCTGGGCTTGTTCCGCTTCTCCTTCATCGAACTCGCCTCATTGCTGCGCGGGCTCCGCGACGGCTTCGAAGGCATGGGCGACCCCGCGACGACCGAGCTCGTGGTCGACGGTCCCGACCGCGAATATGTCGTACGCGAATCAGTCTACAACACCACATATCATACGTTTCAATACGAATCTCAAATCGATATCGAAACCGTCCGCGCGCAACAAAGTACCCGCCTCAGGTTCCTCCGCCGCAAATTCCTCGAGGATCTCGGCAACGGCGAGAAAATCCTGGTCATCAAACGCCTCGATCCCCTCCCGCCCGAGGAAGTCCTGCCGATTTACGTCGCCCTTAACGAGTTGGGCTGGAACTGGCTGTTGTGGATGCTGCCCGCGGATGACGCGCATCCCTCAGGCACCGTGGAAATGCTGCTGCCCGGATTGTTACGTGCCTATATCGACAGATTCGCGCCATACGACAATGCGCACGATATCTCCCTGCCAGCCTGGGTTGGCGTGTGCGAGAAAGTCTGGCGCGCGATCGGTCAGCCAATCCGCGCCTGATCGCCGGCCGTCTTGTAATCCCTCAATGGGACCCCATGTCGCGCCAATGCTGTGTCGCGAGCGGCCTTTGTGTCCGGCGCCCGAACATTATCATTCTGTTTTATGAATGACCTCAACTGAATTTTTTACAGCGCGAAAGAAATTTGATGCGTTTTCTGGTCATGTGTCTGCTGATATTTACATTGGCGCTTCCACACCGAACCGCAGCGGCCGCGCCGCCCGAGATCTGGTACAATCCCATCAATCCAACGGATTTCCCGAACATGTGGGACGATGACTCGCAATGGGCGGGGGCCTCGAAAAAAGTTAGCGTCCTCGTGCTCGTCCATTGGTGGGTGCGCCGTCCGGAAAATCTCCCGACTTTGATCAAAATACTCGACTACGCGAAAAAACATAAAATGCAGATCGACCTTGATATCGAGGTCGTGGCCAAATTCGAATCCGAATCCTGCGGCATCGGCGAAGGCTATACCTACCCCGGGGAAATCGCGCAGGCGATCAAGATCCTTTCCGATCTCAACGTCCGCCTCGACTGGGTCGGCTTCGACGAGCCGCTGTGGTTCGGCAGCTATTCGACCGATCCCGTGAAATGCCGCCTGACGATCCCCCAACTGATCGACCGCTCCGTGCTCGTCCTGAAAGACGTGCTCGCGGTCTACCCCCATGTGAAAATCGTCCAACTCGAACCGATCCCCGGCCTCATGCAAGTCCCCACCTGGCGCGAGGATCTGACGGCTTTCCGCCAGGGCCTTCACCGCGCTTTGGGCGTGACCATCCGGGCCATGAAATCGGATGTGCAATGGAGCGACCCGAGCTGGCCCAAAGCAGTCGCCGACATGCGCTCCTATCTCCGGCTCAATCAGGTCGGGTTCGGTATTTTCTATAACGGATCCGACCAGAGCACCTCCGACGCCGCCTGGATCAACTCCGCCGTCAACCATATCGAAATCATCGAAGGCAAATTGGGCATTATCCCGGTCATGGCGGAGTTCACGACCTGGAACCCCAATCCGATGTACAATCTGCCGGAATCCGCGCCGACCACGCAGGCCTGGCTGGTCAATCGCTATGCCCGCCCGCTCTCGACCCTCGCGGTGCAGTTCCAAGGCGTGGCCGCGAAAGGCCGCCTCGCCGATGAGAAGGGCGCGCCCATCGCCGGGGCGACAGTCCGCGGCTACATTCCCGGTGTGAATTTCGCCCGCCCGCTGCCGGTTACCACGGTGAACGGAACCGTCCCGCCCAACGCGACACGCGCGATCATCGGGATACGCGTCAACAACGAATGCGGCAACGCCTGCGACGGCTTCAACAATCTTCTGTTCAGCACGATCAACTATCGGGAAACGGCGGACGGCGCATCGCAAATGTCGCTGTCCTATCCGACCACCGAAACGAAATCGAATGGCGTGACATTCAGTGCCATCAAGGTCGGCGGATCGCTGGTCAACCAGGTGGTCGCGCCGCCCGGTAAGACGGTGGTGATCAACTCCGATCTTTTCCCGGTGACACCCAATGCCACCTTCCGCTTCGATATCCCCGCGGCCACCGTGGGAGGAGCCGGATGGTACGGTAACGTGATCCTGATTTGGATCGACGATGCCCTTAACGGCATTAATCGTCTCCAAATCGTGCCTGATCCCGGCAAATCCCTCATGTCCTCCGCCGTCACCAATGCCGATGGCCGCTTCCGTCTGCCAAAATTGCCCAAAAGCGTCGACGGACCGGCACCCGTCACGGTCGAATTCGACGGCGCCGGAACGCACCGTTCAGTGGTCTGGACGCCGTTGCGCTAAAAAAATGCCCAACCATCACCCCGATCGCGTCATTCCCGCGCGATCGGGATTCACGGAAAAGGAATGAGCTCGGGCCGCAACCACCAGAAATACGCCCGCCCGCCCATGACCGCCGGCCGCGACTGCGCCACGAAATCCGCGTCCCGCGGCACGTCATCCTCGGTCTCCCCATACCGCGAGCCGATGAACGATTTCTCGACATGCGTGAAGGGCATGAAATGTTCCGCTTCAATACCGATCGATTCGCTATAGGGCGCGTCAGCGAACGCGAAATAATCGCGCAGTCCGTCCCCCGCCATGATCTGGATCGCCGATTCCGGCATATGATGAAGCCCGTACCACTGCGCGATCCAGCCATCCGAGGCCTCGTTGAAATACCGTTCCATCGCCGCGCTGATGATGAACGCATCGGATTCGATATGAATAACCTTATCGAACCCATGCGCGCGCGCGAACCGCGCCGCGAAACAGAAAGATCGGGACCAGCCCGGATAGATGTTACCCGCCTGCCTACCCAACCGCTGATCGAAACGAAACAGCGTGACCAGCCCCTCTGACAAGGCGGCATTGGGATCGTTGGTGATCCGGGTATCGGACCAGCCCGGCGGCACCGGGGAGGCATCGTCGACGATCAGCACATGGTCATGCGCGATCCCATTGCCGAGGATCGCGTTCAACCATAGCCGGTAGCGCATCGTCCAGGTCCGCGTGGAATCGCTATAACACGTGCAGAAAATTAAGGTCCGGCTCATCGCGTGGCCCAATTCGGATACGGCCGCACCCGCCGCGCCCCCCGATCGGTGACCGCGATCGCCATGCTCAACCGGCGGATTTCAACCGCCTCCTCTGACGTGATGGCATTGTCCATCGCCCGCGCCCACAGCGCTTCCAGGCGTCGACGCGCGGACCCCAGCGTCGCGTCATGGCGGACAGCCGGATGATCCGCCGGATGCACGGGCAGCAGGTCCAAAGCCCAGTCCCCCCACCCCTCATGCGCCGGCCTTGTCTGCAATTCCGCCGCCCCCAACAGCACCCGCCGCAGATAATACGGCAGGCCGCCCAAGATGCGCATGTCCGGAAACACCGCGCGCATCGCCGCCCGCTCCGCCGGATCCGCGTCGATATACAGAATCGCGCCAGACGCCACACGGCGCTCGTCCATCAATTCCCGCATCAACTCCGGCTTCGGCCCCCAGCCGATTTTCACTGCGGAGAAATCGCCGATCTCAGGACCCCCATCGAAAATATCCGGCCAGATTTCCCGCGTCACCGCCTCGTCGTTTTGACTGAGAATCGCGACATCCAACCCGCGCTTGCGCAAAAACAGCAGCGCCTCGGCGACCCCCTCCGGCCACCCTCCGGTGGGCGAGCGCGCCCGATCCGGATCACTGCCATTCCCGGTCTTCCACAGCGTGTCGACGGGCTCCACGACAACAAGCCGCACCGGATCCGCCAGCACGGCGGCGCGAAACATCGCGTTCAACTCGGACCAAACCAGATCCGGGAATTGCCGTTTCGATTTCAGATCATAATGTTCCGACAACGGCGCGATCAACCCAATCCAACCGGGTTCTGGAAAATCCGGCGGCATCGTCGATCCATGATCGAACGGATTGAGCGTATCGTCCTGCGTGAACCGGCGTCCGATGGACGACGACAACCGATCCAGATCCAGCATGAAAACGTTCTTCCGCCGCCGCGTGACGGTTTCCAGGCGCAGGTTCAATTGGCTGACGAAATATTCGGGATTTCGAATGTCATAGCGCGGAAACAGCCGCCCCATGGGATTTTGCTGCGGCGCCATGAAGTTCGCGACGAAAGTCAGAACGCCATGTTCCTGGTTCCACCGCATCCAGACATTCAACAGCGATTCCAGCGCCCGCTGCGCCTTATATAAAGCGCGCCGATGCCCCTCCAAATCATCATAGGACAGCCGTGACAACGCCGGTCCGCGCAGAATATCCCGCGGCATGATTTGGATAATAACGAAATCCAGCGACCGGAGGTCATCCGCCGCGCGAGCCGGCGGACCGCTCACCGGATCCGCCGTCACCAATTCCATGGCCCCCGCCATCCGCGCGCTGTCATACACCCGCAACGCATCGAACGCGCCCGAACTGATCAGCGCGATCCGCCTCGCCTCCAGCGCGGTTACGACCAGGTCGGCGGGCGACAAAAACCCGATCCCGTTATGCTCCCAAAACGGCGGGCGGCCCGGCAATTGAACCGGCGGCGGCGCGCCCGCTTCCATCTCCTCCGCCAGCCGCGACAACGGCGCGGGATGCCGCCCTTCGTCCCGTCCATGCAGGACGTAATGCTCCCAACCCGACCAGAATCCGCCACTTCGCACCACGTCGGCGACGGCGGGATATTCAGTCAAATACCACGCTTCGTCGAAAATCACGCCCGGAGGCGGCGGGCCAGTGTGATCGAAATCCATCGAATAGCCCCATCAAATCAATGGCCGGAGTTTAGCATCCGCGAACCCCGGATTCAAGCTGGAAGCCGGCTCCGGCTTGACCCATGATGGCTGATTTGCTACCGGAAATTCCGGAAATGGATTTGCCTGAACGCTGGTTTGATCCCGCTGTTTCACGCGATAAAAGGAAATACCAGCTCATGTTCGGTGGATGCCTGAAACAAAACACCAGTCTTCTGGTTCACGATGGTCTGCAATACATCGATTTCCTGAAGATTCTCAACGACCAACTGCGTCCTTCCACCTATTTCGAAATCGGCACCAGCCGCGGTGACTCGACCGCCGCTTTCTCCTGTGACGCTTTGTGCGTCGACCCCGATTTCATTATTCAAATGTCACCGTTGGGCCGCCGCAAACGCTCCTTCTTCATGCAAATGCCATCCGACGCGTTCTTCCGCGCCCACAAAATCCGCGACTTCTTCCCCGCCGGCCCGGATATCTGCTTTCTGGACGGGCTGCACCGCTTCGAATTTCTGTTGCGTGACTTTATCAATACCGAAGCCGAATGCCGCCCCAACAGCGTCGTCCTGATGCATGACTGCCTGCCTTTCAACACCCGCATGGCCGAACGCACCATGCGGTATGACGAGACGGAGGCCGAGGGAACCCGCAGCTTCTGGACCGGCGACGTCTGGCGCATCCTGCCCACGTTGAAAAAATACCGGCCGGATCTACGCGTCATGCAACTCGATTGCGACCCCACCGGCCTAGTCGTCTGCACCAATCTCGATCCGAAATCCGAAATCCTTTCGCGCCATTACAATCAGATCGTCGACGAAATGATGAACCTGGATCTGATGGGCTTCGGACTGAAGCCGCTTTGGCACCTGTATCCCACCATCGATTCGAAATATCTCGCGGCGCACCCAGAAGATTTGACGGCGCTGCTCAATATCCAGTGACTGACGGCGGAGCTTTGAAATCCATGCATCCGAACCCCATCGCCACCATCGGTTTCATCGGCCTCGGCGTGATGGGAGAACCGATGTGCGGCCACCTCGCGCGGCGCGCCGGCAAGCCGATCCTGGCCCATGACCTCCGCCCGGAGCCGCTGGAACGCCTCGCCTCCAACGCCGTCACCGCCGCGTCGTTAGCCCAGATCGCCGCCAAAGCCGACCTGATCCTGATGTCGCTGCCCGACGGCAAGGCCATGGCCAGCGTCGTCGCCGCCCTCGAACCGCATCTCAAACCCGGCCAGTGCGTCGTCGATACCAGCACGTCCTCGGTCGCCCTCACCCGTGAGATCGGCGCCCGCCTCACCGCCAAGGGCATTTTCTTCGCCGACGCCCCCGTCGCCCGCACGCGCGAGGCCGCCGCGAAAGGCGAGCTGTCGATCATGGTCGGCGCCGACGACCTGACCTTCGCCCATGTCCGGCCGATCCTGCAAACCATGGGCACCGACGTCAGCCTGTGCGGCCCCATCGGCTGCGGCCAGGTGGTCAAAATCCTCAATAACATGCTGGTGTTTCAGCATTGCGCCGCTTTGGCCGAGGCGATCGCGATCGGCCGCCGCAACGGCGTCCCCGCCGAGACACTGCTGCCGATCATGGCCATGGGCTCCGGCGACAGCTTTGTCCTGCGCAATCACGGCCTCAAATCCATGGTCCCGAAAGCATTCCCGCTGCGCGCTTTCTCCACCCGCTATGCGATGAAAGACCTGTCCTACGCTTTGGAAATGGCCGAGGCCGCGGGCCTCGACATGAAAGCCGCGGCCCTGACGATGGAGCGTTTGAAACAAGCCGAAGCCGCCGGTTTCGGCGATGAATACCATCCCGTCGTGTTGAATGTGATCGACCCCGCGTGACCGCGTTCCCCGACGCCACAAGCTGGCGCCTCGCTTGCGCCCATGATCCCGTCCTCGCCCAATGGGCGGGCGCCTGGTCGATCTGTTTCGCGATCGAAAATGACGCCACCGCAACGACGTTCGATTTCGTCGACGGCACGGTGCAAGCCCATGACGGCGCGCCGGTGTTCACCCTCTCCGCCCCCGCGGACATCTGGAGCAAATTCCTCCAGCCCATCCCACCCCGGCACCATCACGGCATCTTCGCGATGATGTACCGGCTGCCGGAGTTCCGGATCGAAGGCGAAACGCTGGAATTCATGCGCCACGCCCATCTGGCCCGCCGCGTGCTCGATATCGGCAAATGGCACGCTCTCGGCCACACGACACCAACGCCCACTTGGCTCGCTCCGCGCGGCGGCCCCCGCGCGACGCCCGAAGTGACCGGCGGCTACGTCCCCGTGACCGTCGATGGCATGACCTATCAAATCTATTACGAAACCGCCGGCGCCGGTCAGGACGTGCTGTGCATGCACACCGCGGGCGCCGACGCGCGTCAATTCCACGGCCTGATGGCCGACGCCCAAATCATCGAACACCACCGCCTGATCGCTTTCGACCTGCCCTGGCACGGCAAATCCCCGCCGCCCGAGGACGCCATTCCCGGCTCCTGGCGCCTCAACACCGACCTTTATGTCGATCTCATCATGGGGTTCATCGCCGCCGCCGGTCTCGACCGTCCCATCGCCCTCGGCGCCTCGATGTCCGGGGAAATCTGTCTCGAACTCGCCTACCGCCACCCCGATTCCTTCACCGGCATCATCGCCTGCGAGGCCTGCGAGAAAATTCACCAGCGGCAAACGCCCTGGGCGTCGCA